>DATENK010000242.1:0-4449 GCA_035275085.1 Verrucomicrobiia bacterium
CGCGCGTGATCCCGCATTGAACAAAGTCGCGGTATGGACCTATTACAAAGGCGCAAAACGCGACCCCGGCATCGATGCGGGCGCGACGACTGTCGCGTTCGTTCCCGACAAAGGGTGGTTTTGGTATATTCCCCAGCACGACGACATGGTCAGCGTGGGCGTAGTCGCCGAGGCGAAATATCTCACTCGGGGCGGCATCAAGAATTCCAAAGTCATCTTCGATCGTGAGATCGAGCAGAACCTTTGGATCAAGGACCATCTCGCACCCGGGACCCAGGTCGGCGAGTATTTTATCACGCATGAATTCACCTTTCATTCTCGGTATTGCGGTGAGGAAGGATTGCTGCTGGTGGGCGACGCATTTTGCTTTCTTGACCCGGTGTTCTCATCCGGCCTGATGTTCGCGCTGAAAAGCGGCATCATGGCCGGGGACGAAGTCCACAAAGGAATGCTCGCCAATGATTTGTCACCCGCACGCTTCGCCGATTACGGAAAGGATTTGCGGTTGGGAATCGAGAACATGCGCAAGTTGATCTATGCATTTTACGATCCCAATTTTAGTTTCCGGCAATTGACCGACAAATACCCAGACCTCGCCGGCGACGTGACCGACTGCCTTTCCGGCGACGTGAATAAAGATTTCACGCGGCTCTTCCGCGCCATCGCCGAATTCGCTCCTGTGCCTGATGCCCTGCCATACGGCGGCCCGAAAGAGCCGTCCCTCGCTCACGCCTGATGCGCATCCTGCAGATCACGCCGGGCGCGGGTGGTATGTATTGCGGGAATTGTTTTCGCGATAACGCGCTCGTGGCTGCCCTGCGCAAACTCGGCCATGACGCGGCGTTCGTTCCCATGTATTTACCGATGCGGCTGGATGAGGATGACCAAAGCGCCGGCGCGCCAATTTTTTTTAGCGGTATCAATGTGTATCTCGAGCAAAAGTCGGCGCTCTTTCGCAAAGCGCCGGGCTGGCTTCGCGGACTACTTTCATCGCCTGCCCTGCTTAAGCTCGCCGGAAGCAAAGCGGCGAAGACCCGACCGGCCGACGTCGGCGAGATGACCATTTCCATGTTGCGCGGGGAAGAAGGCAATCAGGCCCGCGACCTCGAAGAAATGATTAGCTGGTTCAGGTCACAGCCGCCGCTGGACGCTATTTGCCTTTCGAACGCCTTGATGGTCGGTATGGCGCGCAAAATGAAAGCCGAACTGCGCGCGCCGATCATCTGCTACTTGCAAGGCGAAGACGCCTTTCTTGACTCGTTCCCCGATGAATTTCGAAAACCCACATGGCAGTTGCTTGCCGAACGCTGCCGGGATGTCGATCTATTCATCGCTCCGAGCCGCTACTTTGCCGATGTCATGTCGCGCCGTCTGTCGTTGCCCGCGGACAAACTGAACGTCATTTACAACGGCATTAACCCGGACGGGTATTCACCCGCCGCAGCACAGCAAAATGCTCCCGTGATCGGTTATTTCGCGCGCATGTGCCGCGAGAAAGGTTTGGACACGCTGGTGGAAGCCTACATTCTTTTGCGCCAGCGCGACCGTATTAAGAATGTCAGGCTCCACGTTGGCGGCGGTTGCGGACCCTCCGACGAGCCCTTCGTCGCCGACCTGCGCGCTCGGCTCACGTCAGCCGGCATCCTTCGGGACGTGCAATTCTTTCCGAACCTCGAACGCGGCCCCAAGCAGGATTTCCTGCGCAACTTGTCTGTTTTCTCTGTCCCGGCGCTCTACGGCGAAGCGTTTGGCCTTTATATTATTGAGGCGCTGGCATCCGGTGTGCCGGTCGTCCAGCCGGAAGTTGCTGCCTTCCCCGAGTTGATTGCTGCGACCGGCGGCGGCCGCTTATGCGCGCCGCGCAACCCGGCGGCCCTGGCGGACGGGCTCGAGCAAATACTGGCCGACCCAAAGTTGGGTCAAACCCTTGGGCAGAAGGGCCGTCAAGCGGTGCTGGAACGGTTCACCAGCGAGCACATGGCACGTCAAATTGCCGAGGTCTGTGGCACCCTCATTGCTCCCAAAGCCGCTCGTTGAAGCGGAAAATTATCATTTTCAGCCTATTGCTGGGGGTTCCGGGCGCGATGGTTCTGTCGCGGCTCATCCTGCAGCCGGTGAACGTCGCGGCGGGTTCCGTTCGCGATGACCAGATCGCCGCCGAACTCCGCGCGGAATTGGCGCGCATATACCTGAAGCGTTACACTTATCCGGCAACCCTCGACGTGGTCTGGAACGACCCTGAGTTCACCGCCATTCTGGATCAATCATTTCTGCCGACCGATCGCACCAACGTGTTCACCTACGCCAGCAATGGCGAAACCTACGAATTCTCGTTCACCAACGGCAACAAGCTGGTCGTGGAACGAGGCATTCGCGGCATCCCGAGCCGTGAAGTCGTAAAGCTGGGTGATCCCGTCCCGCCTCCACCCGCTGACCTGCTAGCGGCCACCAACGCGCCGTAGCCGCTCGCAAGCTGGTCTTTAATTCACGCCGCTGGTATCCTACTGGCGATCGTGAGCATCAGGAAAAAGGTTCTCTTTGGGGCGGTGGCGTGTGCCGGCATACTGCTACTGGCCGAAGTCGCCTTGGCCTTTTTCGGTGTGAAGCCAATGCGGTATGAGCGCGATCCTTACGTCGGTTTTTCCGGGCGACTTCCACTGTTTGTGCGCCAACGGGACCTGATGGTCACCGCGGAAAACAAGCGTCGCATCTTTAACTATCAGCAATTTCCGGCGCGTAAATCCAAAAACGCGTTCCGGATATTTTGCATGGGCGGCTCAACCACGTACGGCCATCCCTACACGGACGCTACTTCTTTTTGTGGTTGGCTGAGGGCGATGCTACCGAAGGCCGATCCATCGCGGGAATGGGAGTTGATCAATTGCGGCGGTGTCAGTTACGCGAGTTATCGCGAAGCGCTGCTGATGGAGGAACTAACCAAATATCAGCCCGACCTTTTCATCATTCTTACCGGGCATAACGAGTTTCTCGAACAACGCACCTTCGGCCAATTAAAGCGCATGCCGCAGATTGTGCGCGATGCTGACGCGCTGCTGAGCAAAACGCGTACATATTCGGCATTAAAGCGCGGCATCGATCGCCAGCACAAGGAGCAGCAGACCCTTCCCGCCGAAGTGGATGCCATCCTCGACCACACGGTTGGCCCGCAGGCGTATCATCGTGACGACGCGTTGCGTAGGAGTGTGATCGAGCATTTCCGCTTCAATCTCCGCCGCATGGTGAACATCGCGCACAGTGCCGGCGCAAAAGTGATGCTTGTGACTCCCGCTGTGAATTTGCGGGAGTGCGCGCCCTTTAAAAGCGAACATCGGGCGGGCATTGGCGCCGGTGAACTCGCCGAATGGCAGAAACGGGTGCGCAAGACAGACGTATCTGACCTGGAGGAAGCCGTACGCATCGATCCCCAGCGCGCCGATGCACAATACGCTCTCGCGCAAGCTTTATGGGAATCGAACCGTTTCGATGAAGCGCGAGCGGCTTTCCTGCGCGCACTCGATTATGACGTCTGCCCTTTGCGGGCGCTTCCTGAAATGACGGACGCGATGCGCGACCTGGCGCGCAATCGGAAAGTTACGATCGTCGATTTCGTAAAGCTGCTCGAAAGCAAATCGCCGCATGGCGTGCCGGGCGAAGATTGGTTTCTCGACCATGTGCATCCTACTATTGAAGGACATCGCGTGCTGGCGCTTGCGATCGTCGACAAAATGGCAGAGCAAGGCTGTTTGCATTTTTCGCCGAACTGGAACATCGGGGTGCAGTTGGAGATCAAGCGGGCCGTGGAAAGCGCGCTTACCCCCAAAGATCACGGCATCGCCTTATGCACCCTGGCAAAAGTGATTGCATGGGTCGGCAAGGACGCCGAAGCCTATCGCATCGCCGTGCGCGCACGCGCTTTAGCGCCGGACGATCCAGCGGTGCATTTTGAGATCGGCAAAAACGCCGCGCGCGTTGGCAAAAAGGAGGAAGCGCTCGAATCTTTAAAACGGGCCGTGTCTCTGCAGCCGAACTTCGCCGAAGCCAAAGCCTTGCTCGCATCGGCCTTGATTGATGCGGGCCAATTCGATGAAGCGCTGCGGCTCAATGAGGAAGCGGTCGCGATCCATCCGGACGATGCGCGATTACGTTTGGTTTCTGCCGGATTGCTTTCGCGCCTCAACCGCTTGCCGGAAGCCTCTGACGCCTGCCGCGAAGCCTTGCGTATCAATCCGGATTACCCCGAAGCGCACAACACACTGGCGTGGCTGCTCAAGGATCAGGGCAAGCTCACTGAGGCCATGGACCATTTCCGGGAAGCCGTCCGTCTCCGGCCCGGTTTGGTGCAAGCCATGATGGGTCTCGCCTCGTTGCTCGCCACGCATCCGGAATCGCACCTTCGCAATCCTCCGGAAGCCCTTCGTTTAGCTCAGCGCGTAGTCGAACTCAGTCCTC
>DATENK010000243.1:0-3941 GCA_035275085.1 Verrucomicrobiia bacterium
GGCTTACGTGATTTATGTTCAGGCCGGCGGCAAGGTCCGCAACTACGCATCCGATGGCAAGACCACCGAGACCGAGCTAAAAACCGGCGACGTGCTCTATCGCGAGCCGTTGACTCACGCCGCGGAAAATATCGGCACCACGACCATGCACTTCATCCTCGTCGAGATGAAGGGGAGCGGGAAGTGACATGAAGGCCTTGTAGGGCAACCGCTCCGGTTGCAACGAAGGGCAAATTGTCCGCAGATTACACGGATGGACGCCGATTCGTGGGCGGCGCCTGACAAGTAATGAAGGGATAGGAACGCCCGCCCTCTGCGGTACCGTCATGCCGTCCTTGCACCGGAAAAAGCCGCTCGTATTTTTCCGTGATGACAAAAAGTCGTATCAGAATCCTATTACTTTGCGCGGGGATATTCGTGGCCGGCTCGGTTGTTCATGGAGGTGGCGTTCCGAACGTGGAAGTCACGGTTTCGGATGGCGCGGGCCAGCTCAGGTATCGCGGTAAGACCGATGCGAACGGCGTCTTCGCTACCGGTCGAATCGCGGGCGGAAGCTATGTGGTGCAGTTCAATGTGAGGAACGTGGCGGGGAACCGGAATGATTACGCGATCTTTGCGGCGGCCGGACATCAACGAGTGGTGGCAGACGCGGTTTCCGGAGCGAAGTTGGCCGGGGCCGGGGTAGCGATGCGCCTGAAGTCTACCACCGGGACACTGATCGTCGGGCAGGTCGCAGTCGGCGGCCTCGACGCGCTCGGCACCAAGATCGTTAACGGCGTCCGCTATATTCTTGCTCCGCCAGAAACGGGTGACCTCGGTCCGCGCTGGGTGGAGGAAGGAACCCATTCGGCGCGCAACATAACGCGCGTCAAAATCGAAGATCCATCCATGATCAAAGGGAACCTCTCAGGATCGGCGCGATAACTCAACGGGCGCATCCGTTGTGCCATTGTCATCCTGAGCGGAGCGAGGGTTCGCTGAATTTTTTTGACTCCCCCTAAGTGCGGAATGTCAGGAGATGTTTCTCCCGCGTTGGCGGGCATCAACATGACAAACGGAGACCGGAGACGATGACACCACTAGGCAGCACGTTTGCCGTATAAGTCGTACTTCTCCATCGGAACGCTGCGCGCACTCAGCTGCGCTACGACCAGGTCGGACATTTGTTCCCAGGTTGCAGCCGAGAAACCGTCTCCCCACAGGATGGGAGTGGAATCGTCGAGAAAGAATTTCCACCGGTAACCCCAACGCTCGCGAAAAACCGCGCGTCGGACATCGTCCCAGCGCACCCGAGTTTCCTTCCCATTGCGCCAGCGCAGGAGCAGGTCGCTTTCGGAGATAATAATCGTCCTGGGTACGCGCAGGACGAACCTGACTGTGTAAAATAACAAGGAAAGAACGCCACCGATTAACCCGGCCTTTACAGCATAGGCAACCGTCATTCCGGGATGGGACGCTTTCCTGGATAACATCGCGATCGGCGTACCAACAGTGATACCGATGAGAACGATGACGTTCTCAAGGAGCGCCGACGCGAACCTAGGAGTGAAGGTATCTGTCTTCATGTCCTCCGCATTCGAATACAATTTTGGTCGCGCTGAGCCGAGGAGAAAATTCGTCGGCCAGCGGGATTTCGATCGTCTCGAAAAGACGAATACAATGGTAAGGCACTGCGTCGGTTGCCGAGACCACGCGGCGGAAGGGTCGCCGCGGCCACCACTTGTTTTACGATCTTGCGCCGGCAACATAGCCACATAACATCACCCTCTCACCGGCCTATACGCCTTGCCTCTGATGTCGGTTCATCTTTACGCGACCTGCTGGAACGAAGAAAAGATCGTTCCCTTCTTTCTCCGGCATTACGAGCCCCTGGTTGATCGTATCTTTATCTATGACGATAGCTCTACGGATCGTTCGGTAGAACTGCTCCGCGCTTCGCCCAAGGTAGAGGTTCGCCCGCTCCTGCGTCGCACTGAATCTTACCTGGTAGCGCATCTGGCGCTTTTCGAGAACTGCTGGCGGGAGAGTCGTGGTAAGGCCGACTGGGTTTGTCTAGCCGACCTGGATGAGTTCGTTTATCACCCTGACTGGTGTTCCTATCTGGACGCGCAAAAGGAAGCCGGGGTCACCGTAATTCAAGCCGTCGGGTTTGACATGATAAGCGAATCTTTCCCTGAGCCGACCGCCGACCTCGCTACGAGCCTAACCTGCGGCGTGCGGAACATTCAGATGGATAAGACACCGCTGTTCGATCCCGTGGCGATCGAGCAAATGAACCATATCGTCGGCCGTCACCGGTGCACGCCAGTAGGCCGCGTCAAACTACCGCAGTCTTATCGAATGCAATTACGCCACTACAAGGCGTTGGGCCTTGATTATATTCTCACTCGCAGCCACGCGTTGGCGGGCAGGTTTAGCGAAGAGGATCTCGCGCGTGGATGGGGCCTTCATAACATCCGGGATGACGAGGCCATTCGCGTCCAGTTCCAGGAACAACTCGACGCGGCTCGATTTGTTGCGCCACCCAAGCCAGCAAAGGCGTCCGGGATCCGATGCTGAGACGAATCTGAACGTAGAGTCGGCGCCTCTCTGCCATGCATCCCTCCGCGAAAATCCTCGCTGCCATCATCGGATCGATTGTTTTCGCGGTTAATCTGAGAGCCGAAGATCTACCCATGATCCGCCCGGCCCTGATGGGCGGTGGGCCCGGTTCGCTCGTCAATTTGATCGATGCCCAGGCTTTGTTCGAGAAGGGCCAGCGCGACGCCTGGGTGATGTTTGAATGCGGGGTGGCCCCCGATGGGGTCGCGTTCGGGAGCGATTTCTTCACGGCGTCGCCAGACTCGCGGCTGCTGAAAAATGAAATCAGGAAACGATTACGACGACAGGCCCGGTTCATCCCGGCGGTTTACAATCATAAACGGACCTCGGCCTGGTTCGCCGGCACGGTGGTGTTTGTTGTGGCCAACGGAAAGCCGCATCTGCGCATTTATGCCAATCAGGATCTGGATGAAATCAGACGCGGAACTGACTTCGTCGCGCCACAGTTCATCTCCGTCCCGAATCGCGACTACTTAAATTTCCCGAAGTTTCCCACCGCGGCGGGAGGCGATTATGCCGCCGGGGTCGTGAAGGTCCGGCATAGCGTGGATGCGAACGGCAAGACCACGGACGTGCAGATAATCAACGAACCGGCCGGCTACCAGGTGGGGGACTGGCTGAAGAAGGTGCTGCCGCGGATTGACTTTACGCCGGGCTACCGAAATGGGAAGCCAACCGCTACGAGTTATACGCTCACCTGGTGGTTTGGGCGGACGGTCGGATGGTGACGATCGCAAGAACATCTCTCTAAGGTGGATCGGCCGCTCCGCGGGCGATGTTCTGAATGTGGTCTAACAATCGAGCGGCGGAGCGCTCGATCCACCATGCCTTGCCAACCTTCCGAAATCCCGCTAGAACCCGACAACGCCTATCCTGTTTTGCTCATGCGCCTCAATCACATTCATGTCGCGGTTCAGGACCTGAGCGGCGCGCTCGATTGGCTGGAGCGGGTCTGGCAAGTGAAAGCCGAGTTTCAGAACGAGCGAATGGCGACGCTATCGTTCGGCGAGTTCATCCTTATCCTGGACGCGGCCGAGGCAGATAGTCCGGCCACCATCGGATTTGAAAGTGAAAATTGCGACGAAGATTTCCGGGGCGTGGTCGAGCGAGGCGCGGTGGCGATCGAGCCGCCGAGCGACAAGCCGTGGGGTGTCCGATGCGCTTACATCCAGGGGCCGGGCGGCCTCAAGTTCGAGATCGAGCAGCCGTTGAAATAACGCAGGGATTCTGTCGTCCCTGCCGGGACTTTGGTTCTTTTCAGACGCACTATCCCAGCGCTAAAGCGCTGGGCTATTGTCGGAGAGTCGAGACGACCCACCCCGCGTAATCAGTCGAAGTTT
>DATENK010000244.1:0-20775 GCA_035275085.1 Verrucomicrobiia bacterium
CAAAATATCTTTCAAACGAAGGCAGTTCAGCGGGAACGGTCATAGGCGCAGCGGTGGTGCCGTAGGTAACGGCAGGCGCTACGGAAACGGCGGCCGCAGCGTCGGTCTGTTCGGTAAATCCGAACTTACGCTTTAAACCCCACGCGTCCGAGAATTGCTCCTCAATGAGTTCTAAATCCACAAGATTGGCTTTTAATTCCCCGGTGGGTACCACTTGCGCGTCCCAGATTGCGGCCACCAGTGTAATTCTTAATTGCTCAAGAAACCCTCCCGTCAGTAGCGTACCGGGTTTAATATTTTTTAGGAGCTGAATGTGGCGAACGGGCGTTGTCCATCGATATACATCTTTAGAAATCCGTCTCTCAAAGTTGGTGGGTAACACCTGGGTTCTTTCCGCCTCCACATTAAAAATCTGGACCTTTGTTCTCGTGATTGGCATTTCGACAAAATGGGGGAGGATAAACCGCTCTTTAATTTGCGCGAGCACATTAGCCTTGTAGAATAACGTTTCTTTCTGGCCAGGTATGAAGAATATCGTTGGGGCCAAAGCGGTAATTTCTTTTATGAATTCCTGGCTTAAACGCTCTTGAACCAGCTTCAGGTACGAGGATAGCCCCCCGAGATCCTCGTACGCCGCGAGCACGCCCGAATTACAACAGGCAAGTGCCGCAGTCCGCAAGACTCTGTCATTAGAAATGAACGCTATTTTGCCTTTACGATCCTTTCTGGCTAAGTCTTTCAGCGTTTCGAGAATTAGACAGTCACGAAAGCCTTTTTCGGAATCCTTTTCGTCGCTGCTAGGAGGAACGAAGGGTGCTGTTCTCCAAAGTGCGTCATTTACCAAGCGCTTCCAATCTATGGTGCCGAACGGTACGGGTGCCACTTGACCGTGGTGTTCTGTCAACCACTGATCAAAACGGACTTCCAGAGCACGTTTGATGTCGTCAGTTGTCGGTATTCCATGTGGGCGAGTGCCCGTCACTTTCCCTATGGTCTCAAAATTCTTGTGAGCGTTTTCGATCGATTTTTCAGCGACCGCGAACAGTTGGTATAGGCGCTCGCCCCGAACCACCTCGGGAACAACAAGTGAAACTGTCCCAAAAGTATTGCACTCTCTCCATGTGGCGGAAAAACCTTCCGCGCCGATCAAGCTAACGTCGTTGGTGTAAAAGGCGTTAGTATCTACAACGACCTCGAATGTAGTCTCGTGTGAGCTGTTAGCCATTGGTGACTGTATTATTCCTTCCGCTTCTGCGCTCTGCGCTTCGCTTCCAGCAAGCGACTCGTCGTCGTAGTCGGTGCATCCGCGGGCTTGGCTTCTTCGGGCGCAGGCGTAAAAGCCGGACGCTCCGAAGGTAGTGTCGGCGGCGCTCCCGGCGAGACCGGTGTCGTTGGGCGGAACAAGTCGGGCCGAGCCTCCGACGGATGAGTGGATGGTTGGATGTCTGGATGAGTGGAATCGCGATCAGCTCTCACTTTATCGCGGCGCGCGAGGAGAGCGGCGAGGCCTTCGTCCGCGGTGGCTGGGCGCGGTTTGCCGCGCCAGAGGACCTTGATTTTTGAAAAGGCGCGCGCCCATTCGTCGCGGTCGATCTGGATGCGGCGGATGGCGACGTCGATGACGAAAAGGATGATGGCTAATTTTAAGAGCCATTCCCAGAGGTCGCGGGGCTGGTAGGTTTTTTTGCGGTCGTGGAGGAAGGGGTTATCGGAGACGTTCAGCGGATCCAAAAATTTGCGGCGGCCGGTGTCGGCGATACGTTTTAAAAGATTTACATTTGGTTCGGGAGCGGTGAATTCGGGGGAGTAATTGATGCTGGCGCCGAGGGATTGGGAGCCGGCGATGCGGCCGTCCTTGATCTCCATGAGGTTCACGAGGTAGGACCCGATCTCTTTCGTGGGGAAGTTGACTTCGTAATGGCCGGGGCCGGTCTGTTCGAGGCGGACGGTCTGGCGGCCGCCTTTCGGGCTGACGACGACCGCCTGCAAGTTCAGGAAGTTGCGGTAATCGCCTTTTTCGTCGAGGGCTTCGACGGTGAGCTGGCCCTGGCCGCGGTCGATGTTGATGTCGGTGGTGTAATCGGCGTTTTCGAGGCGGCGCAAGCTCCATTGCGCGGCCTGGGACCAGAACTGGCGATACTTGCCCCAGCTCAGCCAGTTGCGGGCCCAGCGGGCCTTGGCGTCGGACGTGAACGCGACGGAGCGGCCGAGGCCGTATTGCCAATGGGCGAGCACAGGATCGCCTTTGTCGGACACGATCGGCGTTTCGGCGCGGGGCTTTGCTGTGGTGCAAACGTAACCGAGCAGGTTGGGCATCTCGTCGCCGCTGATGCCGCGAACGATCTCACTCGCGGCGACCATCTTGGGTTTGAACGGTTCTTCGAAGATAGCGGATTTGAGAATGACGGCGGTTTCTTTGATGAAGATCTGCGGAAGTTGGCCGGCGTTCTGGACGTTGTAAAAGCGGCCGCGGCCCTGGTCGGCGATCCAGGTCATGGTGTCGGGCCCGGCGTGGCCGGAGATGAGCACAGTGGAAACGGTGATGCGCGCGCCGACGATCGCTTGCATGAGTTGTTGCGTGGGCGCGCCGGGATCGCCGTCGGAAAAGACGATCATATGTTTGAGGTTTGCGGTGGAAGCTTTGAGTGCTTCGTACGCTTTGGTCATGACGCCGGTGAAGGCGGGCAGGTCGCCCTGGTTCATGCCGGCGATCTGGCGTCCGAGGGCTTTGCGATCGCCGACTTTGGTGAGGGGAAAAAGCCAGCGCTCGAAGCCATCCCAAAGGACCACGCCCAGCTCGTCGTTCGGCCCGAGCGCGGCGAGCACGCCCTGGGCGCAATCGCGCGCGACCTGGTTGCCGTTGGCGAATTCCATGCCGTGCATGACGAGAGCGATCGCGCCGCTGGGCAGAACTTTTTTGCTGTCGAGCTCCATGTTGACGGGGAGCGTGGCTTCGAGGGGCGTGCCGCGATAACCGCCGGCGGCGTAAGTCTGGTCGCCGCCGATGCACACGAGGCCGACGCCGAAATCGCGCACGGCGGATTCGAGGAGGCGCATGGTGTCCATGCCGAGGTCGCCCGCGGCGAGGTTGGAAATGAAGATGGTGTCGTAAGATTGCATTTCAGCGAGCGTGGTGGGGAGTTGGTCGAGGGCGACATGGCGGACGCGCAGGCGGGAACCGCCGAGGGCGGCGGCGAGTTGGGCATCCTGCTGTTTGTCGGCGGAAACGATAAGGACCTGGGGATCGCCGCGGACGGTGACGAAGCTGGTGGCTTTGTTGTTTTGGGGGACGGCATCGCCAATGGTGTCGACCTGGACGGTATAGGAATAGAAACCGGGATCGGTGAGGGTTTGGGGGAACGTGAATAGATTTTTGCCGGCGGAAAGTTGGACGCGTTGTTCGCCGAGGACGGCGTCGTTACGATAAAGGCGGACGGTGGCGGCCTGGGGGGCGTCGGCCTGGACGAAGATTTTCGCTTCGAAGGTCTGGCCTTCCTTGACGCGATTGGGCACGCCGAGTTTTTGGACGGAGACGTCGTTGCCGCGCTCGACGCCGAGCGGGACGACGTCGATGGTGACGCCGAGATTGCGCGCGGCGAGCACTGCGGCCATGGCGTCGCCCATATTTTCATTGCCGTCGGAGAGGAGGACCAGACGTTTCTGGCCGGTCTCGGGAAAGGCGGCGCTGCCGAGGCGGATGGCGGAGGCGATATCGGTGCGTTCGGGGCCGACGACGGCGTTGATTTTTTGGACGTCGACGATGGCGTTGGCGGAAGATTCGATGGCGGCGTCGGTGCCGAAGACGAGGACGCCGGCTTTGTCGGGCTTCTCCTTTTCGCGGGCGACGCGGTTGATGAAATTTTTCACGCCTTCCTGCTGCGTCGAAGGAATGGAGTCGGAGCGGTCGAGTAGGAAAAAGACGTTCATGCCTTCGATGGGCCGGCGGAATTGGAGGCCGGCGATGGCAAAGATGAGCGCGATGAGGACGACGAGGCGAACGGCGAAGGCGATCCACTTGCGGGTTTTGGTGATGCCGACGTCCGACTTGAGCGTGAGCCACACAACCCACGCGATGGCCGGGATGAGCAGCCAGAGGAAGTGCGGATGTGTGAATTGGAAGTTCATCTAGCTTCCGTTGCCGTTCGTAATCCTACTCTTACTCTTAATCCTAATCGCGATGCTGTCAGTGCTGCCTGCGAGGTGGGGGAGATTAGGATTAGGATTACGAGAAAAAGGAGAATCGGGGCGGAACAAGGATTGGGATTTATATGGACTGCGGTGGCAGAGCGAAGCGGCGACACCGCTTTGGCTTCGCTGGGCGATTGTGTGAGAGTTGCGGTTCAGGCGAGATGGACCGTGAATCGAAAGCGGTGTCGGCGCTTCGCTCTGCCACCGCAGTCCAAAATGGTTGCGGGCGTTCGTGAGCGCTGTGGAGTCCTTTCGCCGCAGAAATTTCAACACGCGATGGTTCCCGCCGTCGGCGACGTAGAGGTTGCCGCGGCAATCGAGGGTGGGACGGCCGAATCCGCCACGCTCCTTCTTCTGCCCAATCATCCAATCATCCACTGATCCAACCATCCATCCGCTCAGGGTGTCGTATTGGAGCTCGCAACTTCCCGCCGCCATTTTCGCCAAAGTGCGTCCGAACCCCAACCCTCGCAAGGAAATTGATCGGCTCTCCGTAGGGGCGATTACTGCCTCCATTCGCACGCGGTCGCCGGCGGATTACGGGGCGTTGAAGTGAACTCCGAAGCGCGGCGAAACGAACGTTAGGCTTTGCGCCGGAGTGTGCTACCGTGCGGGGTGAAGATTTTGGTTAAGAGTATGAAGAGTGGGTTGTTTTTGAACCGTTCGGGGGGATGGACAGCCAAGGCGAGTGAGGCGATAGAATTTTCCACCACTGTGGCTGCATATGATCATTGTTCCGACCGCCGTTACCTGGGGATGGCGACGGTGATCCGTTTTCAAAACCGCAGGCATGACATGGACTTCCCACACCCGTGACCGGACCGTCGGTTCATCAACCGGCGCGCGCGGGGACGTATTGAGCTGTCGAGGGCCTGACCATCCTCGCGCCGGGGGCAAGCCATCGTTAGGTTCGCGGGGCGCTCCGGCTCCCACGCCGCTCCTGACATTTTGCGGAAACAGCGGATCTCTTCCTGCCCATTCAGCAGCGTGAAGGCTAAAGCAGGCTAACGAGCTCCCGCGTGCGAATGTGCCCCTGCATTGCCAGCCCGTTCCTTTCGGCCAAGGTAAAATAACTCGCCAGGTTTCGCTCTGCTGTCCAGCGCAGCGGTCGCAGTTAAAATAAACTTTTAATATCTGTTGCTTTCTTCCTCAAACAGGACGCTACTATGATCATGGCGGCTGTCTTCAGAGCCGCTGACCATCGGGAGGCCGTTTTCGAACGCGCAAAAGAAAGAAATTATGAATCCAATTAGAAAGCTTATCAACGGGATGCTCGGCGTCTTGATGTGCCCGCATTGCAACTTTGTCCTGGGGCAGCAAGGCTACGCGCTTGTCTGTCCGTTTTGCAGGAAACCGATCGTCGGTAACCATCCGCCTCCGGATCCAAACAGGAAGACCCCGTGAAAACGTCCAGAAACATCCCTTCCTTTGTCTTCAACCTTGCCGCCCTGGCTGCTTTGTCCGTTGGGCTAGCGGTACGAGGTCTTTTCCATGGCATCTCACAACGACTCCATCGAAAATGACCAGGCGCCAAACATTTTTCAACTGGATCCACTCGCTCCGGGCGAGCACCGCGTGGCCTTTTGTCATCGCCGCACTGCTGTCCGGTTGTGCGCATGCCGCAGGCCCACAGTACCGCACCGGTTCAGGTGATGCCGGCACCTTCATTGTTCGACAGGCCGTGCTTCGGGGCGCCGAACCATTGAACACGGAAGAGTTGCCGCGGGTGGCCGGTTCATGGACTTACGCGAAGGATGATTCAGGTGTGATTATTCGCATCCCTGCAAAGGAACATGCCACAGTCGAGGCCTTGTTGCTGCGTGCTTTTGGCAATCCAATGATCGGGCCCGTTGATACTCAGGATGGCCGCAGGGTCGGCGCTTATCGCCTCACCCGCAACGGGGCCAGCCTGCAGTTTGCCCGCGGCGGGAACTGGACTCAGGTGATCGTGCTGCGTGAGCGAACCGAGAAAGATAATGCTGCTGACTTTCTTCGTGGCCTTCAGTAACGCTGGAGACTTATGCGCTCGAGTTATCCAGGCTGTCGGTTGCATTCGATAAACAAGCATAATTTATGAAATCGCAACACATTGAGAACCGCGTGGTCGATGAAGTCCATGACTGCACTTACGTGATCATGGCAACAAGAACCCTCACGGACGGCGAAATGTACAGCGCCATCCGCGTGGAACTGTTGCGCCGCGGCGGAAAGTTTCCCGCCAAAGGCGAAACCCTCGTGATCGCTGCCGAAAAGGGAATGTAAGCGCGCCCGCGGAGAGTGGTCGCGTTATGCGATTTGCAAGCGGCGCAAGGTGGCGAGCGCTTCGCGGCGGGCCAGGTCAGGCGTGATGCGCAGTTCGAGTGCGCTGACTTTATCCAGTTCCACACCATAATCCTCGATCTCGCGCGTCGCCGCGGAGTTAAAGTTGAATTGCTGGCGCAGTATCTCGCGATAAGTTTTTCCGGCGTCGTTCGACCACAACAATACAAATTCCTGGATGCGCTCCCGTTGTTCTTCACAGAATTCGAGATGAATCCGGCGCACGCTCAAGGGATGATCGAATAGAAGCCGTATGGTCTGGGCACCAGGCCGGGCCGCTTTCCAGCCGGGCCCTGGCAAAATCCCAAGCGCCGATTCCAGGGGGAAGGCGGGATCCTCGGAACTCACCTCGGCTTCTGCCGATGTTTCAATACCCAGCCAATCACCTTGTTTGTCGGGGGCCGCGGCGGCGCTTTCGCCAATGATCCGTTTGCGCATACGGTTCGTTACTCCACCTGCCACGCCGTTCCGCTTGCATCCTTGTCCCGTGAATCGATACCGAGAAACGACTTCACTTCACGGATTGCGCCTTCGTACGTCGTGGCATCCAGGCGCATTCTGTTTTTCTTCCCAATGTCGTTGTCGTATTCCACGGCAAACGTGTCTGCGTCCTGGTCGAAAATTCTGGCCGTTTTCATGCTTCACTGCTTTCTCTTTACGCTTCGTCAATGGCACCGGGAGGGATCCATTCGATTGACGACGGCAGGCACTGGAGGGTGCAGCACATGGAGCATAGCCCGAAAAGTCGCGCCACGATAGGTTTATTTCGGCGCGCCTCGGCATTCAAACCATTCTTTGCCTAAAACCGCCCGCTGTCTCTGCACGTATCTTGCACGTGCGTAGTCGTCTCGAGGCTGGAGCGGCCGGGCTTATGGCCGGACACTCCGCTCTTCACTTTGAGATTGGTGACGCGCTGAATACACGAGCACCAATTTGGACACACTCTCAGCAATCGTTACCGACTTCAACTTGGAGACGAAAAGCTCACTAATTTACATTTGCTAGCCTCACTTCTGATCCCAAGCGGCTGCAAATCAGCCACTTCCAAC
Organism: Verrucomicrobiia bacterium; assembly: GCA_035275085.1. GTDB lineage: Bacteria > Verrucomicrobiota > Verrucomicrobiia > Limisphaerales > DATENK01 > DATENK01. The sequence continues at coordinate 7,557 of DATENK010000244.1, forward strand.
TTTTATCCAAAATAGAGGCTCCCCCCGTAGATGTCCGACCCCCTCTGCGACAATTGAAAGAAAATACTATTATGATACCATCATTCATGAGCCCTGACGCAGTTCCCCCGGGGCGATCCGAAAATCGGTCCCCGGCGCCTGAAACAACCGCTGAACCACAAACCGGCTATCCTGAGCCATCCCCAGACCTGATTGCCGACATCCGAAAGCAACTGGACGGAATCACACAAGAAGAGCGGGACCGCTTCCACCAATCGTTGAGCTATGAGTCGATTGATATCGCTGCCCGCCTGTTATACAGAGCCGGCGTCTGTCTTTGTTCGCGCGAGCTTTACGAATACCGCAAAACCCTTTTTCCACCAAATGCCCTCCTCGATCCGATGACAGCAGGAGCGCCCGTCCTGCGAGCTCGCAGCGCCGACAACTCGCCCGCATCCGTCCCAGCAACCGACGATGAACACTCGGCAAAGGTGAATGAGTCATCCATCCATTCATCCAACCATCCAACAACCCATGAATCCATTCTCCCCATCAGTCCCACAATTCCCAATGCGGCCGGCAACACACAAGCCGCCAACGTTCCTGATGCCAGCATCCAGGATCCAGGATCCAGCATCTCTCCGGCGTGCCCATCCGACCACGGACCACTGACCACTGACAACGGACTGCTCTCCGACCTCCGCTCCACCCTCTTCCGCTATGTCGTTCTCCCCGAAATGGCGGCCGAAGCGCTCGCCCTCTGGATCGTGCACACCTACGCCTTCACCCTTCGCCAGGTGACAACCTACATCGGTGTCGTCTCACCGGAAAAACGCTGCGGCAAAACTACCCTGCTCGAACTCCTCGGGCTGCTGGCCAACCGCTCCCTCACTGCGTCAAACATCAGTCCTTCAGCGTTGTTCCGTGTCATCGAAGAAACCCAACCGACTCTCCTGATCGATGAAGCGGATACCTTCCTGCAGGGGCGCGACGAACTCGCCGGCATCCTCAACGCCGGTTATCGCAAAAGCAATTCCTACGTCGTCCGCGTCGCGCCAAACAAACCCCATGGAAGGACGAGTTACACGAGTCCCCATTCAGACATCACTCCCGAATTCGCCCAATGGACCCCGGATCTCAGGGGCGATCCAAGCATTCATCCATCCATCCATTCAGCCACTCATCCAAGCATCCCGGCAAACTCGGGCGCAACCGACTTCGCCCGCTACTCCTGCTGGTGCCCAAAGGTCATGGCCGCCATCGGGCGTCTGCCAGACACATTGGCCGACCGCTGCATCGTCATCACCATGCAACGCAAAATGCCCGCCGAAAAGTGCGAGCGCGTGCGTCAATTGAATGCCGTGGACCTGCGCAAGCGGTGCGCTGATTTCGTCCGCGAGAATTCGGAAAAGATCGCAAAAGCCCGGCCCGATATTCCCTCAACCCTCAACGATCGCGCCGCCGACATTTGGGAACCACTCTTCGCCATCGCCGATCTTGCCGGAGGCGAATGGCCGCAACTCGCCCGCGACGCCGCGCAGAAGCTCAGCGCCAGCGATGACGACCTCACTCTGATCGCGTACTTCCTGAAGGACCTGCGCAACCTCATGCTCATTAAAAATGCGGACCGCATGCTCAGCCGCGGCATCATCAGCGCGCTCAACCCCTTGCACGACCGTCCGTGGGAAGACCTGCGTCGCGGGCGGGAGATCAACGAATGGTGGCTCGGCTGGCAACTCCGTCAACTCGGCATCCGCACCAGGACCATGCGCGCCGCCGACGCCATGGGCAAAGGCTACATGCTCTCCGACATCGAAGCGGCCTTCCGCCGCTACGTCCCCAACGCCGAACTCCATCTGGCCCAACCGACCGTGGCCGAACATCTCTCCGGGGACCTCAGCCTTCCAAAAGCCGAGGAAGCGAAGATCGAAGCCCAGTTCGACCGCATGCTAAAACAACTCCTCGCCAGCCTGCCAAAGGAACCCTAGCCCCGGAAGGACGAGCTACCGCGAGTCGCAACTCAGCGGTGACACTCTTTCGCTATTTTGAAACATGAAATGCGAAATCCGAGATCACCTTACCGGCCTCTCCATCGGGCAACGCTTCTTCATCCGCGAGCATCGGCCCTCAATAGCACCCGAGTCGTTGATCTTGCTAGTGCTTCGCGTTACCATGCGTCAGATGCGAAGAACAATCAGATGTTAGGCCCGCCAGGCACGTCCCTAACATGCCCACGCAAATAACAATCGGAAGGACAACCTTGCGCCTCGTGGTCGGCGACATTGCCGAGCAGGATACCGAAGCTGTCGTTACGGCCGCGCACTGGCGGCTTAACAAGGGCATGGGCACCGACGGCACCATTCACTCCAAAGGCGGCCCGAAGATTTACGAGGAGTGCCAGCGCATTGGCGGTTGTCCCATCGGTGACGCTGTCATCACCACTGGCGGCAATCTTAAAGCGCGACACGTGATTCACGCGGTGGGGCCAGTCTGGCAGGGCGGCGATGAGCATGAGCCCGAGTTGTTGGCAAGCGCCTATAGGCGGAGCTTGCAGGTCGCAGCCGAGCACGGCTTGCACAGTATTTCGATCCCATCCATATCCACTGGCGCGTTTGTGTATCCCATTCGCCTGGCCGCACCGATCGCCCTCAAGACGATTGTTCACTTCCTTGAACGAGAGCAGCACAATCTCAACGAGGTGCGGATGGTTCTCTACACTCGCGAGGATGACACGGCTTATACTGTGTTCTCACGCGCACTTGAGCAGATACTTTCAGAAGGACTCCCAGATGGACCGCCCTGATAAATTGTTGCACCCAAAGCCGCGAAGCGCCTTGAGTTTCGCTGCGCGTTCAGGTCTCTTCAGCCGGACGTGGCTGAGCCTGGTCATTCGGCTTCACCGCGCCATTGAGACATGAGCCTTTTCAAAAATCCAAAAGGGGACTCGGCAGAGAAACCAGAACCGGACAGTCCGATTCCTGTCACCCTGATCGATCTGTCGAAGCGTTACGATATTTACTGCTCCATACCAGGCGAAGATCGGCTTTACGAAGACGTGAAAGTCGTTGCGATTCGGACATTTGAGAAGAAGAAACATGACTATGGGATGGCTTTGCTCAGCGGATATCTTGAGATCGAGTCGCGCAACGGTGCCCGAGGCATGATTCCGCACATCCGCATGTATATGATCTGCGAGCATGGCTCGCAGCCGGACTACAAAGTCTTGAGGACTCGTAAGAATGATAATGCCTAACCATGCGCTGCAGCGAACCCGGCTATCTCGCTCCTGTTCCAGTCGGCGCGTCTTGTCGCGGCCGTCACTGAGCTGTATACGTTAGGCGGCTTCGGACGTCCCTGCGAGCATGAAGCCTTGTCCCAGCACAGTCGAAGGAGCACGGGTGATATGCTACTCACCGATTGACGAGCGCCACCGGTTCACCGGCGCGTGCAAGCAGATTGTCGCCGGTCAGCTCGTGGGCGCGATGTCAGGTCTGGCGATTTGTCAGTATGCAGGCGAGGGCGCCTTTTACCTGTTCGGCTGCGACTCGGACTGGCAGGCTGTCACCGATACTTGGCATCAGACACTCGATGACGCCAAGCACCAAGCGGAGTTTGAGTATGAAGGCATCAGCAAAACTTGGATTGACGCCCCTTAACAACGTGCTCCAGCGAACATGGCCGTCGCATCACGTTGCAGTCTCGTGGACCGCGGCCGCTGATCTGGGTCATTAGACTGCTGCACACGTTTTACGAACCCATGGACAACTCCTTTTAATTCGGCGATGCTCAATCAGGCCATGAAGAGACTTGGTGCATTTCTTTTTATTCTGACCATTTGCCGATTGCTGTGCGGGTGTCACACTGCGGGACCTCCGGCAACAGCGTGGGAGTATCGGTGGGTCACCCCTTCCCGTCCCACCGTTCAGAAAGAGCTCGATGCAGCGAGTCGGGAAGGATGGGAAGTCCTGTCAGCTTCACCGGATGATTCCTCTGGCGGCATGTCGATCATCTTGCGACGTCCAAAGCGATGACAATGCGGCCTAACAAGTCGATTCAGCCAACGTGAGCCTGGAATTTAAACGCCTTCTTAAGATGAGCGCACTTTTCGCATTATTCTTTCTCCCGTTCGTTTGGTGCGTTGCGGGGATGCTTTCAGGGTTCATGGGAACGACTCTCATCGATAGCCCTTGGCTCGGGGGACGGATGGAACCGTACGGCTTAGGTCTTGTTTTCACAGGACTCGGAGCAGCATTGTTCGGCAGAGAGTTGTTCGATGCCATAGGCGAGTGGCGCTCGATGCGCCAGCGTCGACGTCCCCAACGAGATACGCATCGTCCCTGAGTGCCTTCATTATGCTCCTGCGCGGCCAGCGCCACGCCTCCCCGGTTGTCATTCCGTGTCCTCCGTGCCTCCGTGGTGAATTCCAATCCCTGTTCCGTTCTTAACCGTAACAGTTACGGTTAATGTTACGGTTATTTTCGCCGTTTTCCTTAGCCTTTAACGATAATGTTACGTTGTGACGGTTATTTCGGAGAGTGTCCCCTACGGCCTCTTAATCCTACTCCTAATCGTAATCCTAATCACACTGGGTTGTTGTGCGATCGCAACCGCCCCAACTGAAACGCAACTAATTGCACCAACTTGCACCTGGTTGCAGGCACTTGCGCAGAAAAAAAATTTCCCGGGAAACGCAAGGCACTCCCCGTCCCAAAAACCAAGCAACCATCTAACGCCGTGAACTGTGAACCGTGAACTCTGAACCCGACGCGCATATAGGCAATTAAAGGTAAATATAGCTAAATATAGGTTTTCAAGAATCGCCTCACGGAGGAGGGTCCCCTTTTTAAGTATCCTTCCGCCGCACAAACTTTAACACGCGATGGTTCCCGCCGTCGGCGACGTAGAGGTTGCCGTGGGAATCGAGGGCGATTGCCCATGGGTTGGACATTTTGCCGGGGGCGGCGCCGGGACCGCCGAGGACTTCGACGAGGTGATGTTGGGGATCGAAGATTTGGACGCGGCTGTTGCCGAATTCGCAGACGTACTGGAAGCCTTGGGTGTCGACGCGAACGTCATAGGGATAACTCATCTCGCCGGGCGCGGCACCGGGTTTGCCGTAGGCGGAAATGAATTGGCCCTCGGGCGAGAAGATTTGGATGCGATGATTGCAGGAGTCGGCGACGTAGATGCGGTCCTGCGCGTCGATGCCGAGGCCTTCGGCGCGATTGAATTCGCCCCGGCCGGTGCCGACGCTGCCGAATTGGCGGACCCAGCGGATTTCCATAACCAAAGAGGGATCGGCGGGGAGCTTGAGACCTTGCCCAGGGTCAGAGACGCCTTGCCTTATCTTGAAACATTGCACGCGCTCGGTGACGCCGTATTCGCTCACAAAGATTTCGCCGCGCGAGTTTATGGCAACGGAGCGGGGCAAAGCGAGTTCGCCGCGATTGGTGCCGTGGTGGCCCCATTGAAAGGCGAGCGCGCCGGCGGGCGTGTAATGATTGACGCGCGAGTAATGCGGCTCGAGCACGATAATGTTTCCGTCCGCATCGCGACACATGCCTTTCGGTTTGCCCTTGTCCGTCTGCGGCATTTGCCACGATAACAGAAAGGCGCCTTTCGGCGAAAATTTCTGCACGCGGCCCGTCATGTCGACGACGTAAATATTGTCTTCGCGATCGAGGGCGACCGAGCGCGGCTTGTTCAGTTCGCCGATGCCAGCGCCGCGGCGGCCAATCACTTCGACGCCAGAGAAGAATCTGCTGTCAAACTGCGGCTGACGCTGGTCGCACCCGAGGACGAGCACGAGCGCGAGAGCAAGCGACAATTTCGCAGCGCGGACTGTCAATCTGCCGTGCCGCAGAATGGCATTCTGCATCGCGGCGCCTGCGGGAACTTGTGTGACGCTTGCCACGTTAGTCCACAATGAAGCAGGTTGAAAACGCGCAGCGCAAGTGTTTCTCTGGCCTGAGCCGCTGGTCGTTGCGATAATGAGTTGCCGGAGCGCACGTAATGTTGCTTACTTGCGGCCAGCCGATGTTCGCCAAGCCCAAATTGACATTTTTCTGTCTTCTGTTGCTCGCGGCCGGAGCCCATCATGTCTTCAGTCAGGGTTCCTATGATCTGGGCATTCAAGTGTATCTGCCGGCGATACCCGTGATCAGCGGGCAGCCATTCAAGTTCACCGTGGTGGTAACGAATGCCGGACCCGGGACCGCAGACTGGGTATTCGTCACGGTTCAACGCAATGACATTTATTACATAGGAGAAGAGGTGTGGTATTTATCATGGCCGCAGGAATTCGAAGAGTACCCGGAGAGTATGGAAGCCACCCTTCGGTATCTTGGGGCGCGAACTTCACTCAAACTAGTTTTCACAGCGGTCGCTTTGCGCCCAGGCGAACATCACATTGTGGCAATCGTTGGTGCCGGAGAGGAGACGGGTCCGCTCAGTAACTCGCAGGATCGGCTGCTTTCAGTTGCGCCTGGGCCGGGACTGATCATGCTGGACCAGGCCGCGTACGTCATGCCCAAAGGCGGCACGGCTGCGATCGGCGTGCGGAGGATCGGCGGGGATAACACGACCGTCGCCGTTTCATATGCGACCAGCAACGGGACGGCGACCGCGAATGCCGATTACAACCCGGCGCGCGGTAGACTGGTATTCGGCCCCGGCGAAACAAACAAATCCATTACGCTTTCGGCAATCGATGATCCGGCTTTTACATGCAATAAATCCTTCAGCCTCCATCTCTTCGGCAGCGAAGGCGGCGTTTCTTTTGTGAGACATTCGAACGCGCTTGTCACCATCGCGGGCAGCACGCCATTAGCCGGCTACGTCCGCCCAATCTCAGTAAGCACCCACGATACGCAGGTTTTCATTGGCGGGAGTGTGAGCACCGCAGCTTTAAGCAGCGATGGTCGAAAGGTGGCTTTCCTGGATCAGAGATTGGACAATCCCTTTGCTGACGTTTCGGAATGGCAAGTTGTTTTGCGCGATCTCGTAATGGGTCGCCAGGAATCACGCTCTGTTATTGATTTCATGGGCGAGAAGCCGCTGTTTCCGATTATTTTCGATGCCCCTATTCTGACCGAAGACGGACGGATGACTGCATTCACAGGCTCAGCTTATGATTGGGAACAGGATAGTGAATTTAAGTACATTTTTGCGCGCTCATACGCGACAGAATCGAACACCGTTATCCAGGGCACGACGACTGATAGTTCCATCCAAACGGTAATGTTCTCCGCCAACGGGAGGCTGCTTGCTTACGAAGAGTGGTTGTGGGACCGTTACGAGAATCAGATTCTGGCACACGATTTTCTGACCGCTTCCAATGAGTGTATCACGCTGGGCATAGGCGGCGCGAAGGCGAACGGCAACTCAACTCTGCTGGCGGTGAACGCAACAGGACGGTATGTGGTCTTCCAGAGCTGGGCCAGTAACCTCGTCCCGAATGACACGAACGGTTGGAGCGATGTTTTCTTGCGGGACCGGCAGACCGGCAGAACCGAGTTGATTTCACTGAACGCGAGCGGCACGGGCAGCCGTAAGCTGCCATCGTTCGGCCCGGCGCGTATCACGCCTGACGCTCGGTATGTTATGTTCGTTGGATCGGCGCGTGAAACGGTCCCTCCTGAACCGCCGGGTTTTCTGACTCACATTTTTGTGCGAGATCGCGTAGCCGGCGTAACTCGAAAGGCGAGTATCGAGCCTTCACAGAGCCAGGGTGATTATTACAACGCGAATTTCGGGGAAATGAGTGAAGACGGAAGGTTCGTGGTGTATCACAGCTTCGATCTTCGCACTGAAAATGCAGACGACAACAAAGAGGTCGTGAACGTGTATTTCGCGGATATGCAAACGGGGCAAACGCGGCTCGTCAGTAAAAACTGTCGAGGCACAGGCGGAGGGAACGCGCCGTCTTATTGGCCGCAGATATCGGGCAACGGCGCGTATGTATTCTTTTTCAGCCGCGCCGATGATCTCGTTCCCGGAGCGTTCCTACCGGTCCAAACGAATGTATTTCGCTGGGAACGAGCCGCCGAAAAAATCTTGCTCGTGACCGCAAACATGCAAGGGACGGGCGGTGTCCCGGGTGAACACACATTGGCTGGCGTGAGTCATGACGGCCGCGTGCTGGTCTTCTCGAGTTCTGCGACAAACCTCGTCGCACCGGATGTAAACTGGTTGGACGATATCTTTGTATGGAACGCCAACGACCGTGTTTGGCTGTACGTTACCCGCATCGACGATTTGCTCACAGTCTCTTGGCAGGCTGACGCGCCACCTTCTGTTCTCGAATCACAAACGTCGAGTGGCGCCTGGGTGCCAGTTCAGGAACCAACGAGCATCGTCGATGACCTCCGTGTTTGCGTCCTTTCGATCTCAAATGCAACGCCGACACGGTTTTTCCGTCTGCGGCTTCTTTAGCGTTCGACGGCATGCTGAACCAATGGCTCACGGAGCAATCAAGCAGTGACATTGAGCTTTTATTTTCACCGGGAGGAAATTGCTAATATGTCGCCCATGCATTATTCACCCACAACACCATGATTCCTGGATTCCTTATCACATGGGCGACATTCCCCGGCGTGATTATCCATGAGCTTGGACACCAGTTGCTTTGTCGCTTTACCGGTACACTCGTTCGAGATGTATGTTATTTTCGATTTGGGAATCCTGCCGGCTTTGTGATTCACGACCGTCCCAGTTCAATCTGGAAGCACATTTTGATTGGATTCGGACCGCTCCTCGTTAATTCGTCGTTTGGGTTTTTGCTTGGGCTAATCGCCTCACGGCATTTTCTCCATGAAGGTAGCCTGGAGATTGTTGGTGGCGTTTTGGTCTGGCTTTCTGTCTCTGTGGCGATGCATTCCTTTCCCAGCACCGGCGACGCCAGGAGTCTTTGGCATGCATTGTGGGGAGAACAGTCTCCAATTTTGGCTCGGATTGCGGGCACACCACTCGTCGGATTGATCTACCTAGGTGCGCTTGGTTCGATTTTTTGGCTGGATCTGCTTTATGGCGTTGCGGTGGCTTGGTGGTTGCCTCGCGCACTCCTTGGATGATGACTTGATGCGGCGGTAAATCGTAATCCATAATGTTATTATGTTATACACTGTTTCGATAGTGCTGATCATCTTGTGGCTGCTGGGAATCGTGTCCTCCCACGCGATGAGGGGTTTCATTCACGTACTCCTGGATCGCAATCGTCTTGGTGCTGGTGCGGATTATCACCGGCAGAAAACCACTGTGATAACCGTGTGGCCTAATCGTGCCCGGCAGGAAGAGGCCGCCACCGCGCCTTACTGTCCAATTGACGAAGCTTTTTCATTCAATCCGCTGACTTTGAGCATTATTATGCGTCAAACATGAAGAGCAATGCTGTCAGGCAGTTCACGATATGAAAAATGTCCAATTTATTGTTGGCGTCGCAGTCCTGGTTGGCATTGCTGGATGTTCCACGCCGACCCCCAATAGCGAGATCAGTCACCAGTCCGATTTCGCCAAAGCAGCCATGATTGAGGATGCCCAACAATTGTATGAGATGGGAAAGTTAGACGCGGCTGAGCAAAGGTTGCAGAGCGTGTTGGCGATTGATCCAAATAATCGCAAAGCACGTTATTATTTGAGTTTGGTCAAGGAGGCGCGGGGGCGAGTGGAGAGAGAGCGGAGTCGGAAATTTTGGGGTTACTATCCAACCTATCCATTAAAACCCATCTATCAGTGAGAACCCAACCTGACGAAAGTGCTGCAGCCGAGCGCGGATTGTATACCATAACTCGTTAAGCATCTTTACATACTATGAAAAAATATTTTCGTGCGGTCATATGTTCGTTTTTAATTGCGAGCGTTGGGATGACTGCCGAAACCACAAACCAAACAGTGAAAGCCAATGCAAAAACTATGAGCACACCGTCCGTTTCGCTTGGTTACGTGATCCTGTATGTGAAAGATGTCGCTGCGAGTCTCACGTTTTATGAAAAGGCATTCGGCCTTTCGCGACGCTTCTTCAACGATGACAACGGCAAAGCTTATGGAGAGTTGGAAACCGGCGCGGCACGTCTTGCTTTTGCGAGTCTTGCAATGGCGAAGGAGCATTTGAAACGGGACATCGTGGCGGCGTCGCCTGACAAAGCGCCGCTGGGTGTGGAAATCGCATTGGTAACCGCGGACGTTCCGGGCTTGTATGCTCGAGCGGTGAAAGCAGGTGCGGCGGCCGTGAGCGAACCCGCAACCAAGCCCTGGGGGCAAACCGTGGCCTACCTGCGGGATAAGGACGGTCATCTCGTTGAGCTTTGCTCCCCGTTGCCTTAAGCATATCAGCCAATGAAAACAAAATTGGAGTTGGGCGCCGCTGCAGTGTTGGCCGTGTTTACGATTGTTGGGGTATTTGCAGCGGATCAGCCGAAATCCAAAGACATCCAACTGGGCGAGATGAAGAAGCTGGATTGGTTCGTCGGCCGCTGGAAAGGCGCGGGCTGGATTCAAATGGGGCCGAAAGGGCGGCACGAATTCATACAGACCGAAACGATTGAATCAAAGTTAGACGGCCTGGTTTTGGTCATCGAAGGACTCGGCAAATCCAAAGAGGATGGCTCGACCGTTCACACGGCCCTGGCCGTCGTTTCCTACGATCATCGCGCCAATAAATTCCGCTGGCACGCGTTCACCCCGGAAGGCCAGATGGAGACCGAGGCCAAAGTCGGCAAGGACAGCCTCCAGTGGAGCTTGAAGATCCCACAGAGAGGTCAGATGCGCTACACCATCACGCGAAATGAGAAAGGCGAATGGTTTGAGATCGGCGAGATGAGTCAGGAGGATCAGACCTGGCGTAAATTCTTCGAGATGACGCTTCAGAAGCAAAAGTAGACGCGACCGCGCCGCCTATCACGGCGCAGCATATCCCCGGTGCCGCCAACCGCTCTGGACGGTGACGGTTAGGCGCTATTTTCCCCTTGCCTCACCCGGAACCGTCGCTGACCCTGATGCGTTAGCATATGAATGCCTCGGTTCCGCAATCTCGACAACCTTTCCCGGTGTGGGTGAGCACCGTCGTCTGGTTGTCAGCATTCCTTAGCCCGACTGTCTATTTCCTTCTGCTGCTTCTTGCCCGGAAGTTCCAGATCCTGAACCTGCCCGCGACGTTTGTCGGGGCGCTGTTTTTTGTCATACCCGTCGTTGCGCTGCTCATTTGCGAGTCGGTCGTGTGGATGCACACCAAGACACTTGCTCGCAAGATTGTTTGGATGGTGGTCACGCTCCTCGGGATGTTGCTCCAGTTCGCTTTCCTGGTCGCCATCCTCCGCGCCATTCTGATTGCGATAACTGCATATGCTCAGTAAGTCGTAATGCTGACCACCCGAAGGTCGAGACCTTATGGGAGAAAAGGAAATAGACTTTAACGTCGTCCGGGAGATTGCTCTTGCGCTGCCCGGTGTCGAACAGAGCACGATTCACGGCGCTCCATCATTGAAGGCGGGCGGAAAGCTTTTGACATGTCCAGCCATTCACCCGTCGGCTGAGCCTGACACGCTTGCGGTCCGCATCGATCGCGCGGAACGCGCCAAGTTAGTGAAGGCGCAACCGGGCGTCTATTACGTGACCGAGCACTATCTGAACCATCCAATGGTGCTTGTGCGACTCTCGCGGATCGACCGAAACTCCCTGGAGAATTTGCTTGGCATGGCGTGGCGTCTCTTGACTTCCAAGCCAAAGGCAACTCAGAGCCCAGGCCCGCGCCAGCGTCGAGTGAAGAAGAAGTAGCCTATCTCGGGTTTGTTCTTACGAATGCCCATGGCAGCAGCGGGAGGACTGCCAGGCCGAGAAGCAAAAGGCAGAGGGCGTTCACCTGGGCGATGTGTCCGTAATGGAGGAGGTTGAAAATACGGAGCGCGAGTGTTTCGCCGCCGGGCGGATAGATCATGATGATGGTTTCGACTTCCCAGAGGCAGAAGAGGTAAGTGATGAACCATGCGGCGGCAAAGGTGGTGGCGGTTTGGGGCCAGTAAGCGGTGCGGAAAGTTTGCCAGCGGGAGCCGGTCTCGAGGCGGACGGCATCGAGGATGTCACGATCGACGCGGAGCATGGCGGTTCGCGCGGCGTGCCAGTTGAGGGCGAGGAAACGCGCAGTTAAGGCGATGATGACAATCGCGGCGGAATGATAAATGGCATCGAGGCCACGACGATTGAAGATGGGTATGAGCGATGTGCTGATGAGGACGCCGGGCGTGAGGAACAGGAGCCATGCGGACCAACCGAAACGCCAGCGCCAAAGAGTAGCAGCGAGGATCGCGCAGGCGGTCGCGGCAGAGACGGCGTAGAGAAGCGAGATACGAAGCGAGGCGGCGGTTGCGCTGAAGACGGCGGGTAATTCGAGCCAGGCTTTGGCGTCGAGAGCAATTTGCGCCAGGGGAACGCCGACAGAAAAGACAATGACGAACGTCGTTATTGCGCTACAGCACCAGAACAGGGGACCCAGTTGCATGCGAATGGTCGAGGCGGGAGCGGGGCCTTCGCGCGCGGGCCAGGCAATATCTTTTCGGCGGGTCCGCAGCAGGAGCAGACCGCAGAAGCTGATTGCGATCAAGGGAGCGCTCATCGCCCATGCGCCAGGCGAATCAAGTTGCGTGCTGAGCCTGAGCCAGATTTCCGCGGGGAACACTTTGACCTGAAGGATCGCGGGAACGCCGAAATGGTTGAGCGCGAGGACGAACGTGATTAACGCGGCCTGGGCGAGAGCTGGGCGCGCCGATGGGAACAACAGCCAGCGGATCAGCGACACGCCACGCAAGGCTGGATCGGCCTCGAAGTAGGCGCGTTCGAGCTTTTGCCATGCGCCGAGCACCAATAGCGACGTGATTGGCCAGTGCATGAGCGCCAGGATCCAAATTACGCCCGGCAGGGAATAGATGTTCAAGGGCAGCCAACCGCGCCAGATGCCCGTTGCGCCCAACAAATGAATCCAGCAGTTCGTGGCCAGGAAGGGGGGCAACATGAGGGCGAGAACGCTGATGAACAAAGCCGTCTTTCGCAAACGGTCCCGCAGCGCCGACAAACAAACTGCCGTGCAAAAACCAAAGCCGCACGCGAGCAAAGTCGTGAACGCGCTCACGACGAGGCTGTTGGCTAAAAGGCGCCAATTCATCCAAGTACTAAGAAAATTCCTAGGGTCCGGACGAGTCTAAAAATTTGTTCATAAATTAGCTTGCGCTTTTTTCTAAATTTATTGAAAGTG
>DATENK010000245.1:0-9837 GCA_035275085.1 Verrucomicrobiia bacterium
ATAATGAGTAACTTCGCGCTCACACTAAATCACTTTCAGCAGCCGCTTGATTTCATTCAGGCGTGAGCGCGCGGATTTGCCGGTGAGCCGCGGGAATTTATCATCGACGGTGATCAGGTCACCATTGCGGGTGAGCATGAGTTTGTCGTCCTGGGTTTCGATGGCGGTAATGCCGCGGGAAGCGGCGATGAGTTTGAGGTCGGCCACGATGAGCAGGAGTTCGACGGCGGCAGGAATGGGACCGAAGCGATCGCGGAGTTCAGCGCGCACTGTTTGAAGCGATTCGGTATCCGTAATTTCGGCGAGCTTGCGATAGATTTCCATCCGCTGACGCGAATCAGCGACGTAGCTCTGGGGAATTGCGGAATCCAAGCCAAGGAAATCAACGCGCACCTGCACGTTAAGGCGCGGCGGCAATGTCTCGCCTTTGAGCGAACTAACGCTTTGTTTCAGAAGCTGGCAATAAAGTTCGAAGCCGACGGCGGTGATATGGCCGCTCTGCTGCGGGCCTAGCAGATTGCCGGCGCCGCGAATTTCAAGATCGCGCATGGCGATTTTAAATCCGCTACCGAGCGTCGAGTATTGCTTGATGGCGCTAATGCGTTTGCGCGCGTCGGACAAGAGACCGGCGTGGCGCGGCAACAGCAGGTACGCGTAGGCCTGGTGCTTATAGCGCCCTACCCTGCCTCGCAATTGGTACAAATCGCTCAAACCGAAGCGGTCTGCGCGATCGATGATGATCGTGTTTGCGTTTGGAATATCGAGGCCGCTCTCGATAATCGTCGTGGACAACAACACATCGGCTTCGCCATTCACAAACTGTGTCATCACTTCTTCGAGTTCGTCGGCATCCATTTGGCCATGGCCGACGACGATGCGGGCTCTTGGTAGAAGGGCTCGCAATTTCCCTGCTACGGCATCGATGTCCATCACGCGATTGTGCAGATAAAAGACCTGGCCTTGACGCGCCAACTCCCGGTTAATTGCGTCGCGAATGAGGCGCTCGTCATACTGGGAAACAATCGTTTCGACCGGCAAACGGTCCTGCGGCGGTGTTTCAATGGTGCTCATGTCGCGCGCGCCAGTAAGGGCGAGATAGAGTGTGCGCGGGATGGGCGTTGCGCTGAGGGTAAGTACGTCCACCATCTTGCGCAGGAGCTTGAATTTTTCTTTGTGCATCACGCCAAAGCGCTGCTCTTCATCGACGATCACGAGGCCGAGGTCCTTGAAGGCGATGTCGCTTTGAATGAGCCGATGGGTGCCGATGACGATGTCCACCGAACCCGCGGCGAGGTCCTGGATGACGCGCTTTTGTTCCCGTGGAGTGCGGAAGCGGGAGAGCAATTCGATGCGAACGGGGTAATCAGCCATGCGCTCGCGGAAAGTGTTGAAGTGTTGTTGCGCGAGAACGGTGGTCGGCACGAGGACAGCCACTTGCTTTCCGCCCATCACTGCTTTGAAGGCGGCACGAATCGCGACTTCCGTTTTGCCGAAGCCCACGTCGCCGCAAATGAGGCGGTCCATGGGTTTCGAGCGTTCCATATCCAGCTTGGTCGCCTGGATCGCTTTCATCTGATCGGGGGTTTCCTCAAAGATGAAGGAACTCTCGAACTCGCGTTGCCAAGGGGCATCGGGAGGAAAGGAGAGCCCTGCTTGTGATTCGCGAGCAGCCTGGATGGAGAGAAGTTCACTAGCGAGATCCCGCACGGCGCGTTCGGCGGCTTCTTTAGTTTTGGTCCAGCGCGCGCCGCCGAGTGTGTTCAACGGGGGACGGACTTTACCAGCGCCGACGTATTTGCTGACGAGATGCGCTTCACTGACCGGGACGTACAGTTTTGGCGGGGCATCTTCGGGATTGCTTGGCGCAAACTCGATGACCAGGCATTCTTCGCCGCCCTCGAGAGAAAGGCCGGCTTTCTCGAGCGGCTTGGTCCCACTGCCGGGGGACAGCGTGGATAAACCGACATAGCGGCCGATGCCGTGTTCGACGTGGACTACGTAATCGCCGTCTTCCAGATCGGTAAAATCAATGTGCAGCAGCGAACGCGTCGTTTGGGCATGCGCGGCTTTGAGGCGACGCGGACGCTGCACTTTGTAACGACCGAAAATTTCCGCGTCGGTGACGACGACGAGTTTACCGGCCTCATGCATGAAACCGCGCGAGAGAGCGCCGATACGGAGGTCGGGCAAGGGATCGTCTGCGGACCGGCTGTCCACGCTCCTATCGGCAGGAATGAAGCCAAGGCCATATTCCTGCCAGATCTCGCGGAAACGCTGGCGCTCACCATCGTTATTGCAAAATACTTGTAACTGATAGCTCTGCCGCAGCCAGCGGTGCATCTGTGTAAAGAATTCTCGGCGCTGCAGTTCACCCACGTGTGGTTCCGGCGCGCGATCGGTGATGGGGCGGAAAGGATCGAGGGTGGAGAAGCCGAGATCGATAAGACCCGGCACCTGTGCGGTGGCGGCCGTGACGGGCGGTGAATCCAAAGCGGTGTCGCCGCTTCGCTCTGCCACCGCAGTCCACAAAGGGTTCGTTTGCAGGAGTTCCAAACGCGTGCGTAAGTCATTCAAGACCGTTCTCCATCGCACGGATAGCGGCGGATCCTCCGGAAGCTCGGCTTCGTATTCAGCAGCGACGGCAGACAGGCGATCGGGTTCGGGGAGAATGAAAACGGTGTCCTCCGGAAGATGCTCGAGCAGCGTTGCCGACTTTCCCAGCTTCTTCAGCAGCGCCAACTCACCCGCTGGCGGAATGACGGCTTCGCCCAGCGTGCCGCGCGAGACCTGGGTGATCGGATCGAAGCTGCGAAGAGAATCGAGGTCATCACCAAAAAATTCCAAGCGGATCGGCCACGGTGCGGTCGGCGGGAAGACATCCAGAATGCCACCGCGCAGGGAGAATTCCCCTTTGTGATTCACTTGCGCTTCTACTTCGTAGCCTTGCGATTGGAGCCACTCGGCTAACTGCATCGGATCGGCTTGTTCACCGCGCTTGAAGCGCTTCGTGTTCTCGGCAACCACACTGGGCGGATATGTCTTTTGCAGAAGGGCGACGGGAGTCGTGACGAGTACTGACGACGGATTTTCGGACAAGCCCATTAAGGTTTCAAGGCGATCGCTAATGACATCCACGTGTGGGAGTTTGGATTCGTGGGGAAACACTTCCCAGGCCGGAAAGAACAGGGGCTTGGGCAGCCAGGTTTCAATATCTTGTTGCAGACTTTCCTGGGATTTTAGGCCATCTGCCACGACGACAATCGCCCGGTCTGGGAAGCGGCGGCGAATCATGGCGACCAGAAAAGCCTGGGCGGCAGGCGGGACGCCGGAGACTGGCAAAGCGCCGCCTTTCTCCAACGCCCGGAAGAGGTCTTGCACGGGTGGAGATTTCTCAACGTTCCCGAAAGAACTGTCTAGCACTACTCGGATAGGAATTTGCGGGGGGAAAGGAGGGAAGTCAAATGACGCCAAGGGTGTGATCGCGCCTTGGGCGGGAATGACCAATGACCAATGTTCAATGACCAAGGAAATTCCAAGGACAAATGCATCGGTGGCAGGGATTCGGGGACGTGCTTGGGTTGCAGACCTGGGAGATGGAAGACCGAGAAGCTGCGTTACGGTCGCGGACAGGGTGTCCGCGGTCCAATTTGAAAACCGTAATTTACGGTTCACGTTAATCGGAACTGCCTGATGGTGCGGTACTTGCATTTTAAACCTCTTTCAAAATTACGGAAAATTACGGTTTGGTTTGGGAGCAAACCAGTTGGGGTTAGGGAGACACGGCCAACCTTCGTTATGTTGAGCGCTTGCGCGTTCATGCGAGGGTTATACACCCGGTTTTTTGGTGACGCGGAGAGTGATGGGAAAAGCAGGGAAAGGTTGTTCCTTTTGGGTGCTTTGCGTTCCCTTAGTTTCCTCTTATTTCCCTTAATTTCCCATCAAGTCGGACGGACTTTTTTCTTGACGGAATTTGGAGAGCCGGGACTCGGATTGATGGTTGAGGAAGACTAACCACGGAGGCACGGAGCGCACGGAGAGGATAAGGTTGATTGTGGGGACGCTCCCTCACGGTCGCGGCTCTGTGTGGAGACGAAACAGACGGTCTTTACAGATTGAGTTGCCTCTTCACGGCGGCGAAGGCGTCAAGGGCGCGCTCGAGGTCCTGGCGGGTGTGGGCGGCGGAGATTTGGGTGCGGATGCGGGCTTTGTCTTTGGGCACGACGGGAAAGCTGAAACCGATGACGTATACACCCTGAGCGAGCATGGCGTCGGCGAATTGGGTGGCCAGGGCGGCATCGCCGAGCATGATTGGACAGATGGGATGGGTTCCCGGAAGAACAGTGAAGCCGAGCTTTGACATGCCTTGACGGAAGAATTTGGTGTTGCCTTCGAGTGTGTCGCGCAGGGCCGTGGATTCGGAAAGCAATTCGAGGACTTTGAGCGACGCGCCGGCAATCATGGGGGCGAGGGTGTTGCTGAAGAGATAAGGGCGGGAACGCTGCCGCAGAAGCTCGATGATTTCGCGTCGTCCGCTGGTGTACCCGCCACTGGCGCCACCGAGCGCTTTACCGAGCGTGCCCGTGAGAAGATCCACGCGGCGCATGACATTGTGATACTCGTGCGTGCCGCGGCCGGTCTTGCCCATGAAGCCGACGGCGTGGGAATCGTCGACCATTACGAGCGCATTGTATTTTTCGGCGAGATCGCAAATGCCGGGAAGGTTTGCGATGTAGCCGTCCATGGAGAAGACGCCATCGGTGGCGATCATTTTGAAGCGCGCGCTACCGGCTTCTTTCAATTTGGCTTCGAGGTCCGCCATGTCGTTGTTTGCATAACGGAACCGCTGCGCTTTGCAGAGGCGGACGCCATCGATGATGCTCGCGTGATTGAGTTCGTCGGAAATGATGGCGTCTTCCTGGCCGAGCAACGTCTCGAACAAGCCGCCATTGGCATCGAAACAGGAGGAGTAAAGAATAGTGTCTTCGGTACCCAAGAACTCGCTGAGCTTCGCCTCGAGTTGTTTGTGCACGCCTTGTGTCCCGCAAATAAACCGCACCGAAGCCATGCCATAGCCCCATTTTTCCAGCGCTTCACGCGCGGCCGCGGCGACGGCAGGATGTTGGGCGAGGCCGAGATAATTATTGGCGCAGAGATTCAGGACGGGTTTGCCATCGGAGACGCGGATGGTGGTGCCTTGCGGCGTAATGATTACGCGTTCGTTCTTGTAGGTGCCGGCGGAGCGGATGGTGGCGAGCTGGGAGGCGATGTGCTGTTGAAAAGCGTCGAACATTGGTTAAGGCGAAGTTCCAAGTTCCAAGTTCCAAGTTCCAAATAAATTCCAAGTTCCAAGTGCATGCCCTGCACATTCGCGCGAACAGACTGTCCGGGCTCCAATCAATCGCTGAGTTGGGCTCATATTTCCCAATCCAGGATGACCTTTCCCGATTGTCCTGACTTCATGACTTCGAAACCTTTTTGAAAGTCGTTGTAATGGAATTTATGGGTGATGACGGGTTTTACGTCGAGGCCGCTCTCGAGCATCACGGTCATTTTGTACCAGGTCTCGTACATTTCGCGGCCGTAAATGCCTTTGATGGTGAGCATGTTGAAAATGACTTTGTGCCAGTCGATCGGCAGCGGTTCGGAGGGGATGCCGAGCATCGCGATTTTTCCGCCGTGACACATGTTGTCGATCATGTCGCGAAAAGCGGCCGGGCTGCCGGACATTTCGAGCCCGACATCGAAGCCTTCCTTCATCCCGAGTTCCTTTTGCACGTCCTGCAGCTTACGGTCTTTGACGTTCACGGCGAGAGTTGCGCCCATTTTCTTCGCGAGGTTCAGCCGATAATCGTTCACGTCGGTCACGACGATATAGCGCGCGCCGGCGTGCTTTGCGACAGCCGCAGCCATCACGCCGATCGGGCCGGCGCCGGTGATCAGGACGTCCTCGCCGAGGACGTCGAAGGAAAGGGCGGTATGGACGGCGTTGCCGAAAGGGTCGAAGATGGCTGCAACATCGCGGTCAATGTCCTTCCGATGGTGCCACACGTTTGTCATGGGCACGCTGATGTATTCCGCGAACGCGCCGGGACGATTGACGCCGATGCCTTGGGTGTCCTTGCACAAATGACGACGACCGGCGAGACAGTTGCGACAGCGCCCGCAGACCACATGGCCTTCGGCGCTTACGATGTCGCCCTCATGAAAGTCCACTACGTTTGCGCCGACTTGAACGATCTCACCGACGAACTCGTGTCCGACGGCCATCGGCACTGGGATAGTGCGTTGCGCCCATTGGTCCCAGTTGAAAATGTGCAAATCCGTCCCGCAAATGCCGGTCCGAAGCACGCTGACGAGCACATCATTAATGCCGATCGTTGGGACCGGGACATCCTCAAGCCATAGGCCGGGCGTCGATTTGGCCTTCACGAGCGCTTTCATCGTCTTCATGGCGCCACAGTAAACCGCCGCCGCGCGCGCGCAAGAAATAGAAGGAGGTGCATAGTTGCCTGGATCCCGCCTACGATGTTAAATAATACGGATGCGGATTCTTCTCGCATGCTTAGTGGCATTTACCGCCATGGCCGGTGAACAATCGGCGCCAGTGCGTGGGGCGGACGAATTATTTTGGGTGCCGACGTTGGAGCAGGGGCTGGAAATGTCGAAAGCCACGGGGCGACCGATGTTTCTGATGGGTTACTCGCTGGTAGACAATAAGTCCACTTACACGAAGTTCGGTCCGGAGTTTTGCTCGAGCGTTTTCTGACCCGGCTTCAAGTTTGAGGAGAGCCGTGTGCTCTCCCGGCCAGAGATTTACGAGCGATTGGCGAAAAATTTTGTGGGGCTGCGATTCGATTGGGAACAAGGCAATCACTACAAGGAGAAGTTCGGGTTCATTCTCGGCACTGGCGATCAACTCTTGCTCGATCCGAACGCGAAATTGATTCCCCCATGCAAAGGAACAGTCTATGGCCGACACGGCTGCGATCTTACGGGAGATTTGCTTGACGATGTAAGCGCGAAGTATTCGGCAAAGTCGGACGAATTGCGGATGGATTGGTTTTGGTGGAACACAAAAGCCAGCAGCCGCAAAGGCGGGTCGTATCCGCCCTCCCCTGCTTCGATCGCGATGTATGCGCGCTTGCCGATTGCCAAAGTCGAAGGCGCCGTGCCAGCTGGGTTGAACAATTCGGAGTTCCTGCGCTGGCACGTGCGACAATTCGTATGGGTTCGCGGGCACACTAATGGTGCAAGCCGCATTACGATCGAACGCGTGAAGGATGGCTTGCCTTCCGAACTGTCCACGCACCTGGCGACCGTCGCCCCGAGCACACTGTCGCTCGAAGCTCTTGGTCACGCGTTGGACCGGGCGTGGCTTGCGTACATGAAAGATCGTCCGCTCGCGGCGCGTGGTTATCTGGAGAATCCGCATGGCGCGTGGATGCGGTCGGTCAAAGACCAGATGCTTTCCGAAGAATCCGAAATCCGTCGGCGCGCTGCAGCCGGCACTCTTCTGCCGCCCGGGCGCAAAGCCGGCGAAAGCGCTCCATACCTTTCGGCAAAGGCGGGCTAATCCGCGCTCCTCCTATGTCTAACATTGACGTTCAAGGGCAAATTATGTTTTGCTATCAGCATTCCGGCTAAAGACGTAGGAATAAATTCATGCCTATGAGAACGTACTTTGCTCGTATTTGCACCCTCTCGACCTTCAGCTTTTTCACTCTGCTTTGGACAGCAGCCGCCGCTACATGGACCGGTGGGGGCAACGATGACTTTTGGAGCACGCCCGCCAACTGGGGTGGAACCGCCGTCTCGCCTGGCGACGCGTTGCTGTTCGGCGGAAGCACGCGCACAAGTCCGAACAATGATTTTCCGGCGGGAACCACCTTTGAGCGGATTCAAATCTTTGGCCCGGCGGGGGCCTTCACATTGCGCGGGAATGGGATCAGGTTGAGCGGCAACATTGGCGACGATCAGCCGCTGGTACCGCAGGTGATCCAGTTTCCGATCACCGTGAATGTCTCGCCCACGATCACAGTTGCGCGGGATGGTTCGCTAACGCTGAGTGGCGTTATCTCGGGCACCGGCGTGACGCTAACGAAGAATGGCGATGGGCAACTGACGCTCGGAGCGGTCAACTCCTTCGATGGCGCGGTGGTTATTCAGGGGGGAGCACTCGCGGTGAGCGCCGATCGCAACCTCGGTTTGGCTCCGGGATCCCCGACGGCCGGAAGCATTAAGTTTGATGATGGGACCTTGCGAGCTACAGCGAGTTTCACGTTGAATCCCGATCGCGGCATTCTTCTGGTCCCGATTGAGGGAAGCGGTTCGGGAAAAATCACGGTCAATTCTGGCAGCACCCTGACTTACGGCGGCGTGATCGCCAACAACGGCGGCACCGGTGGTTTGACGAAGAACGCATTTGGAACGCTGACGCTCTCCGGTGCGAACACTTACAGCGGCCCCACTATTCTTCAGAACGGCACGATCATTCTGGATTTCACGGCCGCGGGCGCGCCAGCCAACAATATTATCTCGAGCAGTTCGGCGTTGAGGCTTGGGGGAGAAAGCGCAGGGCTGGGAACGCTGAGCTATGCTGCCCTGACTTTAAATGGCAAAAACGGAGCGAATAACTCTCAATCCTTCAACAGCACAACGATTGATATTGGCCCTGCCATTATTCGCGCCAATAGTATTGTGGGCGGTCCTCCAAGTTCGGCTAACCTTAGCCTAGGTCCACTTAGTCACTATCCCGGTGCTGCCGCGGCGTTTATACCCCCCTCGGCAACCGGAACGGGCGGGAACATCACTACACCATCGCCGAACATCAACGGCATTCTCGGCGGCTGGGCAGTCTTCAGCGATGGCTCGACGCCGGTCGGGAATGTGACGATCGGCCAGAATTGGGCGAGCGTCAACGGAAGCGGCAATATCGTTTCCTATAATGCGTACACGGATTACGCCGGCGGAGACCTACGCGGAAGCATTGCCTCGTCTGCGAACTTGCGTTTGACGGCCGGGTCGCATCCAGGCGGCGCGGCTGTTGTGGTCCGGGTGGACGCTGAAAATGCTGGAACGCTCACGGATGTAAACAGCATCGCGCTTCAGCCGGCGGTGCCGGGGGATACTTTTGTGATTGGGACCGGCAACAAGTTGCGACTGGGCCGATATGGCGGGATTTTCCGTCAGGACACCACCGGGAATCCTGTGTGGTACATCGGGGGTTCCAGCGGCCCGCAGAGTGGCACTGGGACCGTAGGCTCTCAGGGAATAGGCTCATTAACAGCAGGAGGAGCAGACAATACCGAGGGCGAGATTGTCTTCACTATCAACGCGCCAAACCAGACGTCCGGTTCCTGTGTGGTCGAGTCCACCATCACGGACAATGGAAGTGGGAAGGTAACCGTCGTGAAGACGGGTCCTGGTTCGATGAAACTGGACGGACACAATACTTACTCCGGCGGGTTGTATGTCCTCCAGGGGCGGCTGCAGTTCGCTGGTACCGAAGTTGGGACCGCAAACCCGGACGGCGGTGGCACCGGGCCGATCTACGTCGGTCCTGGCGGCCAGCTTTATCCCAGCGGCGCGGGCGGCACGATCACCAATGAACTGTTCCTCGCGGGTTTGGGAGGTGGCGCGTTCAGTAGCGGGGCGTTGCGCATGAGCAGCAACCCACAAACTCTCGCCGGACAAGTGAACTTGATCGGAGATGTTTTTATCTGTGGTGGCGGGACCGCTAACACCAATGGGCATATCACGGGCAAGATCACGGGCAACTTCTCTTTTGGCGTAGGCCAGAGTGGCGGCGGCGAGAACATCACCACCTACTTCCGCATT
>DATENK010000246.1:0-3418 GCA_035275085.1 Verrucomicrobiia bacterium
AAAGCTCGGCTCGCGCCGCTCCGCCACTGATCGCTTTCCCGCCATCATCCCGCTCCCGGGATGACGCTAAGCGCCGCGATTTAAGGGGTCCTTAAGGACGGCACGGCGGCCGTGGATACGCTTCTTTCACCATAGCTTCATCGCTTGGCGGCGCATTAGCACGCAATTGGCCTGAGTTGGTTTGTGTCACCTGCGGGGCGATATTCACCGGACGTTTCTGAATGCGTTCCAGGCAAAGCTATCGTGATCGTGTGTGGAATTTCGTGATTCGTAACCGCGTTGGCATTTTCGACCTGTTTCTTCTCATCGTCGCAGTGGCGGTTTCGTTGACGAGGAGGCCGGAGAGGGATTCGTCGTCTTTGGTGTCGATGGTGGTGAGTTGGAAGTCGGTGCCGATGACGGCGTCGGGATCGATAATGTTCTCGAGGAAGTAATGGATCCCATGCTTGCCGGCGCCAGTGAGCTCGGGGCCGAGTTGGGTGCCTTCGTTACCGATCTTGTGGCAGGTGGCGCAGAGTTTTTGGAAATGCTGTTTGCCAGCAGCAGCGTTGTAGGCCCACAGCGGGGCTTCGTCGAAGATTTTTTCGAGGCGAGCGATTTGCTTTTGTTTTTCGACGGGTGTCTGGCTGATGCGGCCGAACATTGCGGTGACTCGCTTATCGACTTCAGGATCTTTGAGGGCGGCTAATCGGCGCACGTAAAAGGCTGTGACTTGATCGCGAGGAATTTTTTTCGCGGAAACGCCGTCCAGGAGCGCGAGGGCGAAGCTGGGACGAGCGGTCAAGGTGCTGAGGGCTGCGGCGCGGTCGTTCGGGGTAAGGGACTCGAAGTGGTCGACGAGCGCGGGCGCGATTTCGGGCGAATCGAAACGCGCAAGGAGTGGAATTGCTGAGCTGCGGAAATTTGGCTCGTCGAGCAAGGAGATGAACGTAGGAATCGAAACGCGATCCTGAGCGCGGCTGAGGACGGCGAACGCGTGCTGGCGATCGGGCTTGGGGGCCTGAGGGTCGGCAACGATATGGCGCAGGCGCGGCAATGGCGCGGTGTCCCCGAAAGCGGCGCCGATCTTTTCCGCCAGACGTCGGACCTCGGGGCTCTTCGATGAGTAGAGAATTTCACCAATTCCCGCGTTTGTTTCGGTTGGGATTCGTGGCGACTTAGGCAGGCGATGTTCCCATCGCTCGGGCATTGGAACATTTGCTTGCTGTTCCAGCGCGAGCCAGATACCGGCGAGCCGGCAATGGAGCGCTTCATTGGGGATTTCGAGGAGGTCGCCTACGGACCAGTCCAAAGCGGGACCTCCCAGAGTGGCAGCGTGCCAGTAAACCCATTGCTTGAGTTGGGGTAGCGCCGTTTTTTGCACAATGCTAATCGCGCCGGCGAGGTGATTGGAGAGGAGCGGGGCGAGACTGTGCCAGAGCAGGTACGGGGTGTTGCGGTCGAATTCGTCTTCCGAGCGTTTAGCCAATTCCGATGCGATTTGCCATGCTGGCGATGTGGGTAAACGCGGAATGGCCGAGGCGAGATAGCGGCGGACTACGGGTGATGAATCTTCGCGCGCGAGGCGCACTAACTCAGGCCCGACTTTGTTTGGAAAGGGAGATTGCTCAGCAGCGAGTTGAATGGACCAGGCGCGGACGAACTCGTTTGTGAACCGGTCTTTGGAAAGTCGGAGGTCTTTGGTTTTGGTAAGGTGGGCTGTCCAAAACGCTTTCAATTGAAGCGTTGGCGCCACACCCGGTTTGAGCATTTCCGATAGTTGCGCCTTTGCTGCAGCTTCCAACGGTTTGCTTGCGGTGCGCTCGTGCAGCAGGCGGCGGGCCGTGCGGCCGTACCATTCGTTTTTGTGGGCGAGCAACTCGACGAGTTCGGAGTCGCTTTTGGCGGCGAGGTCGACTTTGACCGGCTTGTAAGTGGCTTGCCATTGCATGCGATAGACGCGGCCGTTGCCGCGGTCCCAGCGGTCGATGTTTGGGTTGTGGCAATGCTGCTGATCGTACCAATCGATGATGTAAACGGCGCCGTCGGGACCGTATTGGAGATCGACCGCGACATATTTGGGATCGGTGCAGAACAGCATGTCACGCCCGGCGTGGATAGTGTCGTAGCCGGAGCCGAGCGGCTTGTTGATCTGTTGATTCATTTGATGGCCACCAAGATTGTGGGTGAAGAGGTGGCCGCGATATTCGTCGGGCCAATTGTCCCCGAGATAAATCATGGTGCCGACGTGCGAATGGCCGCCGTAAATGGCGTCGCTACCGCGAGGTCCGGCGCCGCCAGCGCCGTGATCGTAGCGGGCAGAGGCGAGAAGATAATTTCGGAACTCTGGGAATTCTTTGGGTGGATTCGCGATAATGAAGGGCGCGTAATTGGCGTTCACCTGATTCCAAAAGTGGCCGTTCTGAATGACGTGGGTGGTGAGGCCGCGTCCCCAGTAGCTACGGCAATGGGTCATGAAAACCTGGCCGTGCTCGTCGTAGTCGAGGCCCCAGGGATTGCTGCCCCCGTGAGCGAAGATTTCGAAGGTGTGACGGACGGGATGATAGCGCCAGACACCGGCGCGCAGTTCGGGGCGTTGATCGGGCGGAACGCCGGGCTTGCCGATGCGGGCGGTGTTGAAGACGCCCTGATTACCGTAAAGCCAGCCGTCCGGGCCCCAGAGAAAACTGTTCAACGCCTCGTGCGTGTCCTGGTAACCGAAGCCGTCGAGCAAAACTTCGGGCGGGCCATCGGGTTTGTCGTCGTGATTGCGATCGGGAATGAAGAGAAGTTCGGGCGCGGCGCCAACCCACACGCCGCCGTGGCCGATTTCGAGACCGCTGACGAGATTCAATTTTTCGGCGAAAATTTTGCGCGACTCGAAACGGCCATCACCGTCTTCGTCGGCGAGAACGATGATGCGGTCGAGGCCTTCGCCGGGAGGACGCTTGGCGGGATAGCTGAAGGCTTCGGCGATCCAAATGCGGCCGCGTTCGTCCCAGGCGAAAGCAACAGGTTGGCGGACGTCGGGCTCGGCCGCGACGAGTTCGACTTTGAAACCTTCGGGAACGTACATTTGGGAGAGAGTGCGAGCGACATCGGGAGTCGGACTGGGTGCGGTAGCGGTGAGGGTGGTTGGGTTTGGTTTGAGATGGCGCAAGACGGGACTGGATTGCAGGCGCTCGATTTGGGGCAAAGGTTCTTCGGCAAATGCGATCAGGACGCAGATAAGAAACAGCGCGGCGAGACGGGCGCGAAATCGGTTCATTGTTGATTGGATTATGCGGACGAGACCGGAACGGCAAAAGGGAAATCATCAAGGCGCCATGGGCGCGAGCGCGGGCAAATTCGGTCGTAAAGCCAAAGCGGTGTCGCCTGCCGCATGCGCGGCATCTGCCACCGCAGTCCATATTGCCAGAGGAATACGTTTGGTGATTCA
>DATENK010000247.1:0-3047 GCA_035275085.1 Verrucomicrobiia bacterium
GCAGGATTTACTTATGACTTTACCGCCCCGGAACAACTGAGACCCCAGTGGGCCAAAGCGGACATTTGGAATGAAAATGTCGACTTCAAAGATTTCATTCGACGCATTTCTTTTGTGCCCCTCGCGCATCAACCGGGCGAACGGCACACCTACGGCGTGAACACCGACATCCTCGGATATCTCGTGCAGGTCGTCTCCGGTCTGCCTCTGGAACAATTTCTTCAGGAACGCATTTTCGGGCCGCTCAAAATGGCGGATACCAGTTTCGACGTGCCGCCCGACAAAATGAATCGCCTCGCGAAGCTTTACGAAAACGGTCCAGACAAAGCCTTGCGCCCGGTCGTCAGGCCGCCCTACGGCACTTACGCCGAAGCCGGCAAAGGGTTCCCTAGCGGCGGGGGCGGGTTATTTTCGACGGCCGACGATTACTACAGGTTCGGCCAAATGTTGCTTAATGGGGGCACGCTCGAGGGCAAACGCATCCTCGCGCGCAAGACGGTCGAGTTAATGACAATGAACCAGCTCACATTTCTCGAACGCCCTAACCTCGATCCTCGTGGCGCAGATGGTTTTGGTTTTGGCGGTTCAGTGCGGCTCGATGTTGCTAAAGGCGGCACGCTGGGCTCGGTTGGCCAATTCGGTTGGAGCGGCGCAGCGACTACGACGTTCATCATGGATCCGAAGGAGGAAATGATCGCCATCTTCATGGCGCAACATCTCCCGTTCAACCAGCATGGTATCTTCGGGAAATTCAGCACGCTTGTCTACGCGTCGCTCGAATAGCGGCAGGTGAGATCAAACCCAGGGTCTCTGACCCGCAGGACGGGACGGACGCACTACGGGTGGCAGACGCGCGCTCCAAAAACTAAGTTAACGCTTCGAAGGTGCGAAGTGGTAGCCGCCGCGGATTCGGCCGCCACGGGCGCGCATGGGCGGTTGGCCGGAAGCGCGCGAGGGGTCAAACAGCGCGGTGTAGGTGTAGTCGTAATTTTCCAGTTTCACGCGCTCTATCTGCTGGCCGATAAAGCGTTCGATGGCGGCCATCATCCGCGCGTCTTCCGCGACCATTAGCGTGAACGCATCACCCACATTCTGCGCGCGGCCCGTGCGACCGATACGATGCACGTAGTTTTCCGGATGTTGCGGCACGTCGTAATTGATCACGTGGCTGACTTCGGGAATGTCCAGGCCGCGGGCCGCAATATCAGTTGCGACTAAAACGCCAAACTTCCCTTCGCGAAACCCGTGCAAGGCGCGCTCGCGTTCGCGTTGCGGACGATCGGCGTGGAAAATGGCGACGGAGTGGTTCTTGCGCTTGAGCATCTGACCAACGCGGTCGGCCCGTCGCTTGGTGCGGCAAAAGACAATCACCGATTCCCATTCGACGCGGTCCAACAGGGCGCAAAGCAAGTCCGGTTTCTGCGCCTCTGCCACAGGATAAACAACGTGCTTGATCGTGTCGGCAGGAGTTTGGCGCGGACCGACTTCAATCGTATGCGGATTGCGCATCGCCCAGTGAATGAGCGAATGAATTTCCGGCGGAATCGTTGCCGAGAACAAGCATGTCTGCCGGTTGGTCGGGCATTGCTTGAGAATGCGCCGCACGTCCGGCATGAAGCCCATGTCGAGCATACGATCGGCTTCATCGAGCACGAGATGATCGACATGCTTAAGGGAGCAGGTGCCGCGCTGGAGTTGATCGAGCAAACGTCCCGGCGTGGCGATGATGATATCCACACCAGCGCGTAAGGCGTCGGTCTGGCGCTGGTAACCAACGCCGCCAAACAGCGTCACCATTTTAAACTGTGTGAACTTTGCAAAATCGCGAATGGCCGCTTCGACCTGCGCGGCTAGTTCGCGCGTGGGTTCGAGTATCAGCACCCGCGCTTTGCCGCTCGGATGCCCGAGGCGCGTGAGGATCGGGAGCGCGAAGGCAGCGGTCTTGCCGGTGCCGGTTTGAGCGCTGCCGATCACGTCCCGTCCTTGCAGGATGTGCGGGATCGCGTCGCGCTGGATGGGAGTGGGTTCGGTGAAGCCGAGCGCTTGCACTGCTTTCAGGAGAGGCTCGGCAAGGCCAAGTTGCTCGAAACGATTAGGATTAAGAGCAGGATGAGGATTAGGAGGAGAATGTAAGGACACGAATTAAAACTATTTCAGCCGGTATGTGATTCTGGCTTTGGTGAGATCATAAGGAGACATTTCAAGGCGCACACGATCGCCCACCGTGAGCCGGACGAAGTGCTTGCGCATTTTGCCGGAGATGTGGGCCAGGACTTCATGCTCGTTGTCCAACATGACGCGGAACATCGTGTTCGGCAGCACTGTCTTGATAGTGCCTTCGAGCTCGATTGGTTGTTCCTGACTCATAGACGCGGAAAAGAATACCCCGAACGGGGCGCGGAGCGCAAGGCGGATGCGGCATGCCGCACCCGCCCTGTGAAAGGCTCTTTCTGACTGTGTTTCGAGGTGAATTAATAGCGAGAATGCCGGGCCTCGCGACGTGGGCCGCGGCCGCCGCCACCGCCTCCACCACCCCCGCGGTAGCCTCCGCCACCGCCGCCGCCACTGCGCTCTTCACGCGGACGGGCTTCGTTGACTTTGATCTCGCGGCCGTGCAGCGATTGGCTGGCCAGGCCGCTGATCGCGGATTGCGCGCCTTCATCGGTGGCCATAGTTACGAATGCGAATCCCCTGGAACGGCCGCTCATGCGGTCGGTGACCAGATTAACTTCGGTCACAGGCCCAAATTTTTCGAAGAGGTCCTGCAGATCGTTTTCTGTGGTGTCGAAGGAAAGATTTCCCACGAACAATTTATTACTCATTTCTTTATTACCCTAGACCCTTTGCTTTCCTGAGCCGTTCCCGAACGCCGGGTTTCAAATCACTCACTGAACACTTGTCCACCTGAAGATTACCATGCCTTGGATATCCACAATCGAATCTAAGCGAGAGCAATCTCTGCCAGTTGTTTGGCGAACGCAAGCCCTAATTTCGGCCCGAGTGGGAAGAGCTGGGTACATCGTGACCCCCTCCAAAAGCTAACAGTA
>DATENK010000248.1:0-4262 GCA_035275085.1 Verrucomicrobiia bacterium
TCCCGAGCGCTTCCGGCAAGACCAATGTGGCGATGATGATTCCGCCGCCGCACTTCAAAGGCTGGAAGGTCTGGACTATCGGTGATGACATCGCGTGGATGAAGCCCGGGCCGGACGGTCGCTTATTTGCGATCAATCCCGAAGCTGGTTACTTCGGCGTCGTCCCCGGCACCAACAGTGAAACCAATCCGAACGCCATGGCAGCGATCAGCCACGACACGATTTATACGAACGTCGCGCTGATGCCGGACGGTGATGTCTGGTGGGAAGGCAAGGACGGTCCCGTGCCGAAGGACTGTATCGACTGGAAAGGCAAGCCATGGACGCCCGAATCCAAGGAACCTGCAGCGCACCCGAACAGCCGCTTCACCACGCCGATGGGAAACAACCCCGCTCTAGCACCGGAAGCGAATGATCCGCGCGGCGTGCCCATCAGCGCTATCATTTTCGGCGCACGGCGGCCGACGACCATGCCGCTGGTGTATCAGGCATTCAATTGGATTCATGGAGTATATGTCGGCGCCACGATGGGGGCGGAGACTACGGCGGCCGCTTCGGGTGCTCAAGGCGTCGTCCGGCGCGATCCAATGGCCATGCTACCCTTCTGCGGTTACCACATGGGCGATTACTTTCTGCATTGGCTTAGCATGCGGAAAGCCATCAATTGCCCGCCGCGGATATTTCACGTGAACTGGTTCCGTAAGGACGAAAGCGGCAAATTTTTGTGGCCGGGCTTTGGTGAGAACATGCGCGTTTTGAAATGGATCGTGGACCGTTGTCGCGGTCGGGCCGCGGCGGAAGAAACGCCCCTGGGCTGGGTTCCTGGCGCCCGCGCGGTTGATCTGTCGGGCATGGAGAACTTTTCACCAGAAGCTTTCGAGCGCCTGCAGAGTATCAACACCGAAGAATGGCGCAAAGAAGTCATCGCCCAGGACGAACTGTTTCTGAAAATCTACTCGAATCTTCCCAAGGAACTGATTTTCCAGCGTGAATTGCTTGTCGCGCGGTTGTGAGCCGCGGACAATCGCGCTATTTTAATGAGTGGCTGAGGGCGATGGACGTCAACGGGTGATCATTGAACGCGTCGAACCGGAGATCGACGCGGGAAGATTCCCAATTAAACGCACCACTGGGGAACGTATTGTCATTGAAGCCGACATCTTCGCGGACGGCCATGATGTTATTTCCGCGGTCCTTAAAGTGGGCGATGCCGAATGGCCGATGACACCGCTGGTGAACGATCGGTGGCGCGGCGAATTCTCGCTGAACGCATTGGGTGTGCATAATTACACAATTGAGGCGTGGATAAACCATTTTGAGACCTGGCGTCGTGATCTAGATAAAAAAATCAAAGCCGGCGTCGAGATCGGGTCCGAGTTAGTGGCGGGAACGCAGATGATTGAACAGGCTGCGGCGCGAGCGCCAAAACCTGAATCCCGCGAACTGCAAGAAGCCGCTAATCGCCTGCTTACCGGTGACGTGAGCATTGATGATCGCATCTCGCAGCTCATGAATCGCTATACGGAACGCCGATTTCCGGTTCGCTACGAGCGCGACCTGAAAGTTTTCATTGAGCCTGAGCTGGCGCGCTTCAGCGCCTGGTATGAGATGTTTCCGCGGTCGGTTGGGACGTTCCGTGATTGCGAGCGCGTCCTGCCTGAAATTGCCGACCTGGGATTCGACATTCTTTATTTCCCGCCCATACATCCGATCGGGACATCTTTCCGTAAAGGACCCAACAATCGGCTTGAGGCCAGCCCAAACGATCCAGGGAGTCCGTGGGCAATCGGCTCTGAGGACGGCGGCCACAAATCCATTCATCCTGAACTGGGCACACTGGACGACTTTCGGCACCTCGTCGCCGAAGCGCGCAAGCTTAACCTGCACGTCGCGCTCGATATCGCATTCCAATGCTCGCCCGACCACCCTTACGTTCACGAGCACAAGGAGTGGTTCAGGATTCGACCAGACGGATCCATTCAATACGCTGAGAATCCGCCGAAAAAATATCAGGATATTTATCCCATCAACTTCGAGACGGAAGATTGGCACGCGCTCTGGGAAGAGCTGCGCACCATCTTTCAATTCTGGATCGACCAAGGCGTGCAGGTGTTCCGGGTCGACAATCCCCACACCAAATCATTCCGGTTCTGGGAATGGTGCATTTCGTCCCTGAAGGAAAAGCATCCGGAGTTGATTTTCCTTTCCGAAGCGTTCACGCGTCCGAAAGTGATGTACTATCTGGCCAAGCTGGGTTTCACGCAGTCTTACAATTACTTCCCCTGGCGCAACCACAAGCGCGAGCTGACCGAATATTTCACGGAACTCACGCGCACGCAGGTGAAAGAATATTTCCGTGCGAATTTGTGGCCGAACACACCCGATATCCTGACCGAATATCTGCAATTCGGTGGACGGCCCGCGTTCATGACGCGCTTCATTCTCGCGGCGACTTTGGGTGCCAGTTACGGCATCTACGGACCTGCCTTCGAGCTGTGCGAGAACAAACCGCGCGAACGGGGCAGCGAAGAATATCTGAATTCCGAGAAATACGAGATCCGCCATTGGGACACGAGCAAAGCGCGAAACATGCGCGACCTGATCAAGCGGGTGAACCAGGCGCGGCGGGCGCATCCGGCATTGCAGAGTGATCATTCGCTCGAATTTCTGGAAACCGATAACGAGCAGATCATCGCTTATAGCAAGTCAGAAAGCAGAGCTGCTGACCGGGTGATCGCGGTCATCAATCTCGATCCGCATCATACGCAGCGCGGTTGGGTCAGTTTGCCGTTGGAGCCTTGGGGCATCAGCCCCACAGACAGCCTGCAATTTCATGATTTACTAACTGATGCGCGCTTCTTGTGGAGCGGACGCAGGATTTACGTGGAATTGGATCCGCAATTTGTGCCGGCGCATCTGCTGGTCTTGCGCCGGTATGTGCGGACGGAACGGGATTTTGATTACTTTCTGTGAATGCGGGTAAGGATTCTCTGTGGTATAAAAACGCCGTCATCTACCAACTGCACGTTCGCGCCTTTCATGATAGCAACGAGGACGGCATTGGCGACTTCCGCGGGCTTGTGGAAAAGATGGACTACCTCCAGGATCTCGGCGTATCCACGATCTGGATCCAGCCTTTTTACCCTTCGCCTCTCAAAGATGACGGTTACGACATCGCGGACTATTATTCGATCAATCCCATTTACGGAACGCTCAGCGACTTCAAACGTGTCCTGCGCGAAGCTCACGCCCGCAATCTCCGCGTAATCACCGAATTGGTGGTGAACCACACCTCAGAACAGCATCCGTGGTTTCAACGCGCGCGCCGCGCAAAATCAGGAAACGCCTGGCGCGACTTTTACGTGTGGAGTGATACGCCGGAGAAATACAAAGACGCCCGCATCATCTTCAAAGATTTCGAGACGTCAAATTGGGCCTGGGATCCGGTCGCGCGGGCGTACTACTGGCACCGTTTCTATTCGCACCAGCCGGACCTGAACTACGATAGCCCTCATGTTCACAAGGAAGTCATCAAGGCGCTGGACTTTTGGCTGGACATGGGTGTGGATGGCCTGCGCCTTGACGCCGTGCCCTACCTTTACGAGCGCGAAGGCACTTCCTGCGAAAATTTGCCCGAAACCCATGAATTCCTGAAAAAATTGCGCAGCCACATGGACGAGAAATACGGTGATCGCATGCTGCTGGCGGAGGCGAACCAATGGCCGGAAGACGCAGTGAATTACTTTGGGGGCGGACGCGGTGACGAATGCCACATGGCCTTTCATTTCCCGCTCATGCCGCGCATCTTCATGGCGGTGCGCATGGAGGATCGCGTGCCCATCGTGGACATCCTGCAACAGACGCCCTCGATTCCCGAAACCAGCCAATGGGCGGTCTTCCTGCGCAACCATGATGAGCTGACGCTTGAAATGGTCACCGACGAAGAGAGGGATTACATGTATCGCGTCTACGCACACGACGTGCGCGCCCGCATCAACCTTGGCATTCGCCGGCGGCTGGCTCCCTTGCTCGGGAACGACCGCAAAAAAATCGAGTTGCTACACATGCTCCTACTCTCGCTTCCCGGGACGCCAGTCCTCTATTACGGCGACGAAATTGGGATGGGCGACAACACCTATCTCGGTGATCGCAACGGTGTGCGAACGCCAATGCAATGGAGTTCGGACAAAAATGCCGGCTTCTCGCGCGCGACGCCACCGGCGCTCTATCTGCCATTGATCGTCGAGCCGGAATATCATTAC
>DATENK010000249.1:0-5892 GCA_035275085.1 Verrucomicrobiia bacterium
TGGACGCCGGGCTGCGAGATGAATCGTTTCTGAGCATCAACCACGCTGCCCTATCAAAATGAGGCCACGCCCGCAATAATTGTCGAAAGCGCCGCTAGGGAAAGGCGGAACTCCCTTGCGCGCATGGGCATTCATTATTTAGATTTCCGCCGACAACGGAATGATGATTGCCTTCTTACGGTGGCTGGTGCGGTTGCTGTATCGGTTCCGAATGCACAATACGGAGGTGCTCAAAACACCCGGCCCCGTGCTGCTTATTCCCAATCACGTCTCCTGGCTGGATTGGCTGTTCGTGGGGCTTTCGTTGGACGACGACTGGAAATTCGTTGTGTCCAGCACGTCGGCGGAAACGAGTTGGCTGCATCGCAAAATCATGATCAACCGCCGGACGTTTCCCATCGATATTCTTTCGCCATACGCCGTCAAGCACATGGCCGAGTTCTTACAGAAGCATGGCCGGCTGGTGTTGTTTGCGGAAGGTCGGCTGTCGCGGACGGGAACCTTGATGAAGCTGTTCGACGGTACGGGGTTTCTGCTGCACAAGACCAATGCCAAAGTGATCACCGCCTATTTGCGGAGCGCGCATCGATTGCCATTTTCGCCCAATCGCGACGAGAAGCGCTGGCTTCCAACCGTTTCGATTCATTTCAGCGACGTCCTGAATCCTCCGCGAATCGATAACGTGTCGACGGCCGAAGCGCGCGACCGGCTCACCGCGTGGCTGCGGAGCAAAATGTTGCTCCACCAGTTCGACACAGAGATGAAATTCGGAGCGCCCACGATTCCGGAAGCCATTGTCCAAGCCGCGCAATTGCGGCCCAAGCACGTGGTGCTGGAAGACGTCACCACGCGAGTGGATTATCGGCGGCTGATCCTGGGGGGAGCGTTGATGGGAAAACAGTTCGCGCGGGTGCTGGATGGAAGCTCAGAGATGCCAGGGGGAGCGCCTAAAGGCGGAACTCCGAACGAGAGCGCGCCTCGCGCTACCCGGGTCGGTGTGCTGTTGCCGAACGCGATCGCATTGCCAGTAACGCTGCTGGGTCTCTGGAGCATCGGCAAAGTACCGTGCCTACTGAATTATTCGACGGGCCCAGCGACGATGCTGGCGTGCGCGCAATTGGCGGGGATGAAACAAGTCATCACCTCGCGCAACTTCATCGCGCGCGCGAAACTCAATATTGAGCCCCTCACGTCCGCGGGGTTGGAACTGCTTTATCTGGAGGACATCCGCAAGCGCATAAGCACGGGAGCGAAGTTGGCCGGGGCATTGCGGGCGAGATTTGATGTGAGTTCGTTGCTAAGCTGTCCCCATGGCAGCGAAGACACTGCTGTGGTGTTGTTTACGAGCGGTTCAGAGGGAGTGCCCAAAGGCGTCGAGCTGACACACCGGAACCTGCTCTCCAACGTCCGGCAAATGCTTTCGGTGATCGATTTGCAGGATTGGGACCGCCTGTTCAACGCCATGCCGATGTTCCACAGCTTCGGGCTGACCGTCGGAACGTTGTTGCCGCTGGTGCGCGGCCTCTTTGTGTTTCTGTATCCTTCCCCCCTGCACTTCCGGCTTATTCCAAATATTTTATACCTGACCGATTGCACGGTGATGCTGGGCACCAACACGTTCCTTGCCGGTTACGGCCGCCGCGCGCATCCCATGGATTTTCGTGCCGTGCGTTATCTCATCGCCGCCGCGGAAAAACTTCAGGACCACACGATCCAGATCTGGACCCGGCAATTCGGTGTGCGACCGCTGGAAGGATATGGCGCGACCGAGTGCAGCCCGGCGATCAGCGTCAATACGCCACTCGGCTTCAAGGCGGGGACGGCGGGGCGGCTATTGCCGGGAATTGAGTATCGGTTGGAGCCGGTCGACGGCGTCATTGAGGGGGGCCGTTTGCACGTGCGCGGGCCAAACGTGATGCGCGGGTACCTGAACAAAGACGCGAACGAAAAATTCAAAGCGCTCGCCGGATGGTACGATACGGGCGACATCGCAAGCGTGGACTCGAATGGCTTCGTAACAATCCTCGGGCGATTGAAACGCTTCGCGAAAATCAGCGGCGAGATGGTGAGTCTAACCGCCGTCGAAGAAGCTTTGGCCGGCGCATTTCCGCAGTACGGGCAGCGATTCCAAATCGCTGTCATCAGCCGGCCAGACAGCGACAAAGGTGAAGCGCTGGTGGCAGTCAGCAATGAAGCGCGCCTCACGTTGCAGGATGTGCGCGGTGCGATCCAGTCACGCGGGCTGGCGAACATCGCCGTTCCTCGGGAAGTGAAGCACTTGAAAGAATTGCCGAAGCTTGGCACCGGCAAGGTCAACCACCGCGAACTGGAGAAACTGATTCAGTAGGCGCCGCCATCGTCCGCGCAGCGCCGACTTCGGCTTCTGGAAGGGGAGCGCTCTTCGTCGCGCTGCCACGCGGTTTGAACCACGTCCGCCACCCCTCGGTCACTTCGAACCACGCCCAGCGCAACAGTCCGGTGATCACATGCCGCGAGCTGGATTTGGCCAGGGTGTACCCGCCAAACAAAAACCGGCGATAGGCATTCTTGCGCCCCAAAGTGCCGCGCGCCTGGCGCTCTTCGGCGATGCGCGCGAGTCGGCGATTGTAAGTGCGCATCAACCAGAAAAAGGGCGTTGATGGCCCGGTCGAAAACACGGGTTCGAGAAACGAAATCTTCCCGCGCTTGAACGGCTGGTTCACCACGCCCGAATAGTACAATCCCAGGTCGAGCAGGAACGCGGTGCACATCAAATCAAACTCACCAAGGTAATAATATTTTTCGTGGTAGATCGCGTTGGCCCAGCGCAGGTAACTTCGCGAGAATTGTTGGTTCAGCCGCGCGATGATCGGCGCAACTTCCTGCTGCGACACATGGGCGGAAATCAATTCAGTGGCGCAACTGACGGTGAACGCAACCCAATCCATCCCGGGGCTGTAGAGCGGGTCTATGAACCCTGCGGCATCGCCGAGCAGCGCAAAACCATCGCCGGCGAACGTGACGGAAAAGTAGGGAAGATTCTTGCGCCAATGTACGTCGCCTTCGATCCATTGCGCTTCCGCTAAGAGTTCACGTCCAACCGGATGACTGCACAAAAAATCTTTCAAGCGTTGCCCGAGCGAGCCGCCTTCAGGCCATTCAACCAGTCGCTGGTCAAAGACGACTCCGATGCTGACGTCGCCACCTTTGAGCGGGATCCACCAGGCCCACCAACCGTAGCCGACGAGATGGTTTGTGGCGGTGCCGCGAATGCCGTAGCACTGCGCGGCCCAGTCGGGATATTTGCGCGCAAGTTCAAGCCCATCCCAATCCTTTACATTTTTCCAACGTGCCCAGGCGGACGCCGTGGGATGATCGCGATTCGGCCGAAACCAGCCTTCCTGGCGCGCCAGCAGCGCCGCAACACCGGATGCGTCGAGCACCCAACGCGCGCGCACTTCGGAGGTATGGTCGCCCCGTTTGACTTGCAACACCTGATCCGCACCAGGATGGAGTTCAACGCGCGAAACGCTGGCGGGCCGCCACAATTCGGCGCCCGCCGCGCAGGCGCGATCCAACACTTCCTGGTCCAGCGTCGAGCGATCCACCTGATACGCCGCGATGCGGGCGAGATAGCGGCCACCAAACTCGCTGCAATCCGCAATGGTTTTTGTCTCCGAATTCGCAAACCAAAAGCGCATCCCCTGTTTCACCAGATGCGCTTCATTCAAGTATTGCGTGAGACCAAGAACCCGGCCGAGGAAATACGCGCTTACCTCCACCGTTGCTTCGCCGACGCGGCGTGAGAACGCGTTCGATTTTTCGATAATCAAAACACGCAACGTCGGGTGTTCCCGCAACAATAGCAGTGCGGCCGCCGCTCCTGACAGGGCCCCTCCAATAACCACAACATCGTATCTGAAATCGCGCGCGCTGGATTCCGAATCCACGCGCTGATTATTCAGTCAACCCAAACCATCTGCAAACGTTTTCGGCTGCTGGTTACGCTGACGTGGAAGGCAAGTGCACAGAAAAACACGCGCCCTCGCCTGCTCGGCTGGTTACTTGGATCGTGCCACCGTGCTCCTCGACGATAGCTTTCGCAATAGCCAGCCCAAGGCCAGTTCCGCCGCTGGCAGCGGATCGGGATTTATCGGCGCGATAGAATCGTTCGAATACATGGTCGATGGCTTCGGCGGCAATGCCCACGCCGGTATCGATCACCGACAGAATCGCCTCGCCATTTTGTTGCTGCGTGCTTACGCGGACTTCTCCGGCCGGCTTGTTGTACTGAATGGCGTTGGTCACGAGATTGCTAATCACCTGCGAAATGCGTTCGGGATCGCCGCTGCAAGAAGCCGGAGCAAGGTCACAATGAATAGCGACGCCACGATCTGAAGCCAGCGGCCGCAATGCTTCTACGCATTCGTGCGCTGTTTTTGCGATATCGAAATTAATTCGCTGTATCGGCTCAACGCGCCCGTCCAATCGAGCCAAACGCAAAAGTGAGTCAGTTAAGTTGCGCATACGTTGAGCAGCGCGCTGGCAAGCTGCAAGCGCCTCGCGATACTCGCTGGAGCTGCGTTCGCGGCCGAGGGCCGCCTGGGTTTGCGCCAGTATTACCGAGACCGGTGTGCGCAATTCATGGGCGGCATCCGATGTGAAGCGCGTCTGTTGTGCGAAGGCGGCTTCCAGGCGTGAAAAGGTTGAATTCAGCACCTCCGTCAACTCACTCAGTTCGGTTTGCGTTGAGGGTTGCGGAATGCGCTGCCCCAAATCGCCCGCGGCGATTCGCGCGGCGGTGGCGGTGATGTCTTTAACGGGCCGAATTGCCTGCGCGGCCACCCATGCGCCGCCCAATAGACCTAGGGAGAGGACAGCTGCTCCCGATGCAATCAACCAGGCTGCCAGTCGATGCAAGTCCGCCCAAACCGTTGCAATATCGCGCCCGACGAGAATGCATTCCCCGGGAGGTGTAAAGTGATACAACTCCCTGGCTGTTCCACGCATGCGGATGGCATACGCCTTTGTGTGGCGATCAGGAATGCGAATTTCTGCTGGCGCACTCGCGCTGCTGGACAGCACGCTGCCCTCACGGAACCAGAGCACGTAATAAAAGCGATTCGTGGCCGTGGAGTCGAAAAGACGTTCATCTCGTGGGGCAACATGAAAGGGCCGTTGACCGCCTTGACGTAATAGTCCCCCAAGAACACCCACGCGAAATTGGAGTTCCTCGTCAATCCGGCGCAGTTGGTTCGCTCGTTGGAGCTGATAAGCCGTTATTCCAAAACCGGCCAGCACGATAACCAGGAGAAGCCCGTGCCAAAGTTGCAATCGCCAACGGATGGAATGAAAAAACTTCATTCGATGCAGTAACCATGCCCGCGGCGCGTCGTGATAAAATCATGTCCCAGCTTTTTGCGGAGGTTCGAGACATGCACGTCCAGCAGGTTCGAAAGCGTGCTGTCGTCTTCATCGAACAGATGTTCATACAATACGGTGCGGGTCACGACTTCACCGCGATGAACGGCCAAAAATTCCAATAATGCGTATTCGCGCGCAGTCAGGGCCACTGCCTGGCCATTGCGCTTCACAGTCCGCGCGGCCGTGTCAATCACGACCGGCCCGACCTCAATTGCACTCTGCGCATGACCAGCGCTGCGGCGAATCAGAGCGCGCACACGCGCAAGCAACTCAGACAGATCAAACGGTTTGAGCACATAATCGTCGGCGCCGCTGTCGAGTCCCCGCACCCGATCGCTACTCTGGTCGCGTGCGGTCAGCATCAGCACAGGAGTTTTTTTTGTTTGGCGCAAGCGGCGCAATACTTCCCAGCCATCCAGACGCGGAAGCATGATATCGAGCACGATCGCGTCGTAGTCCCAATTACTCGCCCGATACAATCCCTCTTCG
>DATENK010000250.1:0-4414 GCA_035275085.1 Verrucomicrobiia bacterium
CACACGCGCAAACCGCAAGTGTAGTTCAAAGCCTCACCCGGCAGGGCGTTTGCCTCGAGCCCGAAGTCCTTCAATTTCACCAAATTGCCTACGCCGCCTTCCGCATGGGCCTCTCCAATTTCTGCGGCGCGCAAACCACCGATCCCCCGGAAAAGACCCGTCTCGCCGCCGCCGAAAAGAGCTATTGCCATAAATTATTACACGTGCTCAACCAGGAGTAGCGTTGTGTAACTCAAATTTCCCACGCGGTGAATAACGTGGCAATAATTTGCTCGGTATTCTAACATCTTTCTGTTGGCACAATACCGCCCATCCTTCCCATCGACGCTGGCAGGAAAACGCGCCAAAAGCCCGCTCACCTCCATGACCATTACAGCGTTCGAGTCCGGATGCCGCATGTGGGGTCTCGATTGGTGTCTGGCTGAGGGCAACATCGTTGAATTAAACCTCAGAACTGTAAACCCCGCCATCTATGACCAGCCAATAGGCATTAGCATCTATGGTGGAGGGTCTTTGCCACAAGATCGCCTCCGGCAGTTTGTCGTGCGCGATAACGTAGTTCGCAACATCGATAATCTTCCCGACCCAATCAACAACGGGGATACGAAGGCGTATGCGCTTTGGCTAAATAGCTGGGACGCTCTCACTGAGAACGCCTTGTTGCAAAACAATGTTGTTCGCCTGGATCGGGACGATATTTCGGGGAACGTTGGCTCCCTTCCGCTATTTTAGTGAGTAAGACTCATCACCATGGCGGAATTCATTTTCGTATTCAAAAGTTCTGCGTTCGACCTCTCGTGGCCTACGAACCATCGGCAAGCGGTTAGCCAACCGCTAGGACGAGATCTTGCGCAGTACCTGAAAGAGATGCTGATCAAACACGCCATTCAAGTGCGAGGCCCTTTCGAAGGGGAGGATGGATGGATGCTCGAGCTTGAATTGAATAACGAACAGTTCGACGTTTTCGTGCAATGTGCTGCTTTCGGCGACCCAGGGGATGAATGTTGGGTGATTCAACCTGCGAAAAAAATCGGCGTTCTCCGGACATTATTTGGTCGGCCGAAACCAGGAGTGGGAGTTGAGCCCTTATGCACGATCCTGGACGCGGTTCTTAGGAATAACCCAAGAATTCAAACGTTACGGACTTTGGATTGGGAGTCATTCAGAGCCCTTTATTAGTCCAGACTATGCCGTGGGGTCATGTCTCAAAATTCAAATTCCTCGTTACATCTCGATCAACTTCATGAATCTCCTTTCGTATTGTGTTTTTCTGTCGATGCCCTTGATCGCCGCGCTTACGGTCACATAGTCAGTCCCATCCCTGACTTCTAAGGACCTGATCCCATTCAGCAATCGCCTCGGACAGGAGATCGAAGAACTCGAATATCGCTTGGCCCAACTGAAACAATCGATCGGCCAGCCCTGATTGTTTTGCAAACATAAGATGTAAGTTTTTTTCCCGGCGCCGCACGGTCCGCTGTGACTCAGCCAAAGGCTATCACCCGATTGCGATCGTTTGATCGCGTCATCCTTTGTTAAAAAGGTTTGACACCGATATGATTTACGCTATTACTCCGTCGATGACCGCATGCGTCATCCGGAGCCGACGCGGCTCGCTCATTGACAAAATTTCGCATGCAAATTTAATGAGCACGGACACTCCCCGCCGTCCAGAAGGTTTCGGAAGGTTAACCGAAGGCACCCGGAAGGTTTCGCGGAAGGTGTGCAGAAGCCTGCGGAAGCCCACGGAAGGTCATAGAAGGTCACGGAAGGTTTCACGCGTTTCTGGGCGACGCGATGTTGCGGATAACCGTTACATGTAACGGTTGGTGTAACGGTTAAAAATGCCAGTTCCTTAGGCTTTAACGATAATGTAACGGTGTAACGGCTACTTCGGAGGTACGCCAGTGCGCGCCTCCTGCCGGCGGTGCGGCCGTACAAATAATTGGCAATTCGCGCTTGCGTTTTACCTGATCGAGACGAACATTTGGCGCTTTATGGACGCTCAGCAAACACAGCCGACGCAGCCGTCTGACAGCTTTTACAGCTTCATGGCCTGGCTGGAGGTGAACAAGCGCAAGGTGATGATCTGGGCCGCGGCCGCGTTGGTCGTGGTCATCGTCGCCATCATCGTCATCTCGTATCAGACGCAGAAGGAACGCCGCGCCAGCGAAGCGCTTTCCAATGTTCGTCCGCCATCGTCCGCTGCCTCCGGCTCTGTTCCAACCGCTGGAGCCGCCGAATCCTATTTGCGGGTCGCGAAAGACCACGCGGGCACCCAGGCCGGCGCGCGCGCCCTGCTGCTCGCTGCCACGGCGAAATTTCAGGATGGTGCCTACGCTGATGCCCAAAAATATTACGAACAGTTCACTCGCGAATATCCAGAGAGCCGTTGGCTCCCCCAGGCGTATTTCGGCGTCGCCTCATCGCTCGATGCCCAGGGCAAGGCCGCGGACGCCACAAAGCAATTTGAGGAGTTGCGCCGCCGTTACCCAAATGATCCTGTGATGGACGAAACCAAACTGGCCCTCGCGCGCCTCTATGAGACGCAAAATCGGCCTGCAGATGCCTTCAAGCTCTACGACGAATTGGTTAAAGCCAACCAATACAGCGGACTTGGTAGCGAAGCCGGTTTGCGGCAGGCCGAATTAGTTGAGAAACACCCTGAATTAGCGAAAGCAAATCTGCCTCCCACGATGAGCCCAACGCCCATGATGTCCATCACGAACATGATGCAGCAGGCGACCAATCGCACCGCCACCAACCGGATCCAGATTCGGCCGCAAACCAACACCACTCAGCGCCCGATGACCAATGCCGCCGGAAGCCAAACCCAGGTCGTCACCATTCCTCTGAATTTGCCAACAACAAACTCAGCGGCTTCTGCAAAACCGTAGGTGCGGGGTTCAGCCGAACGCGCGTTCAACCGAGCGAGAGAAGGCGGCGAAGGGGGCCCAGGGCTTGTCGTGCTGGAGCAGCGAGAGGCGTAGCCTTGACCAGCTTGCACGCAACGCGCCAACCCGTGCGAAGAGCGTGCGCGAAGCCAGTGGCGTCGACCGCGACCTTGGAAACCTTTATGGCGCCCGACATGAAGCCCAGCTTGTAGCGCTCATCGCCATAGCCGAGATCGATCCGGGCAATTCCTCGCAAACCAGCCGCCCGTGCCAATTCCAGGCACAAGATCAACCCAGGGGAGTAGCGCTCAAACTCGCGGTTATATACGGGATACCACCAATGCAGGACGCGTTCTGATCGCATGCCGAAGTGTGCAGCCACCAAATGTTCGCCGGCGTAAAGCGCCGAGAGCACACCGGCAAAGTCGGCTTTTCGGGTATCGTGAATGCGGTGCAGCAGTTGCGGAATCCATCCTTGCTTTAGGCCATCGTACTTGCCGGTCGCGCTGTACTGTTGGCCTTTCCACATGAAAAGCGTTTGGAGGACACGTTTGTCCACCACGTCCAATTCGAACCGAAGCGGTCCGACCTCCTCTCCCAGGCGTCTCGCCTTCCGCTGGGTTTCACGGATTTGGTGGGAGCCAGCCGCGCGCCGGCTGCCGCAGTAGGCATCAAATCCCGCAGCCAGATCGAGGTACGGCGAATCGACAGTCAGCTTTTCAAAAGCTCGGAAAGTTTTTTGCCCCGGCAACATATGCGGGAAATCCCAAAAACGAACGCCGCAGCCGCGTCCCAGCCATTGCGGATCGAGCGCCACATCCCCGTGTGAAATAATCCCCTGGAAATCTGAAACTGGGCCTCCGACTGGACGCCCGGCGCCCCAGCGCGTGCGTTGAAAGGGCAAAATCGCCACGATCGCGCCCTTATCTTCAACGACGGCAACGTAGATATCGTCGCGTACGCCAGAGACCGCAGCGGTAAATTCGGGAGAAAAGTATGGGCTGCTGAGGGCCGGATTCCCACGTTGCGCCTCGAGCCACCAATCCTGAACTTCGCCGGCTAGTTGTCTCCCTGGTACGATTCTAATCAGCATGGGGCAAATGCGATGTCCCTTTTGCGGACCTTTTCATTTCCTCCGGTAAGTATGGATTGGCAAGCTTCGGCGACCGGCAACACCTTCGCTCCCGAGCGAATTGCATAGCGCGCCACCTCTTCAAGTAAACGCGGATTGCACCCGAATGAAGTTGGTGCGTCCGCTATGTCGTGCGTTGCAAAAATAAGCCACCCCCGTTGCCGGCAATTGTCGTCAATCAATTTCTTTATCGCTTCCGCATCGCTGCGGCCTTCTCGCAGGAAGTACGCATTCAGATAATTTAAATCCATACGCCCGGCATTGAACGTTTGGCCGCCACCGCGACAACACATGAAGTATTTTGCGGCCCGGCGCTTCGTTTGAGGGCGAGGTCCGCTGACCGGATAGGAAAACGTCTTGAAAGAAATTCCGCCGAAAAGTTTTTCCA
>DATENK010000251.1:0-14199 GCA_035275085.1 Verrucomicrobiia bacterium
AAATTAGTTTGGCGTGGACTGACAATTCGAACAACGAAGACGGCTTCAAGATTGAGCGCTCGCCGAACGGCACTTCATCCTGGACACAGATCGCCACGGTGGGCCCGAACGTGACCACATATTCGAACACCGGCCTGACCCGGAACACCCGCTATTATTATCGCGTGCGCTCTTACAATGCCCTTGGAAATTCGGGGTATTCCAACACGGTTAACGCCAAGACCCTGAACTAAGCCCAATCTCCGCGTCCGGGTTTCCCCTAGGCCTTGCGCCGTAGCATCGCGCATATCGGGGCCGGCTTAAACGGCCGATCTCCTAGGCATGACGCATACCGCTACGCCCGAGTTTGTTCAATCATTGATCGTCCTTTCCAATTCCCGCAAAGAGCTCCTGGCAACTGCCATGGACAACGCCCGCAAGGCCCTCGAGATGACCGCTCAAACGGCTTGGCAGCCGTACGTC
This sequence comes from Verrucomicrobiia bacterium, assembly GCA_035275085.1. Taxonomy (GTDB): domain Bacteria; phylum Verrucomicrobiota; class Verrucomicrobiia; order Limisphaerales; family DATENK01; genus DATENK01. The sequence continues at coordinate 463 of DATENK010000251.1, forward strand.
GAAACGGCAGCCGAGAAGCGCGCCAATGCACGTGACCGGCGCATCGCCTTGCTGCTGGAATCGCTGTAAACAGCCCTCAGGGCCGAGGAAGAACCTGATAAAACCGCTCTGAAAAATTTACAGCCTGCGTGTCCCGAAATACAAACGGCACACGGTTGGTAACCAAGGCAGTCCAAGTGTTTAAGTTCGTTGAGGCTAAGACGGCATGGTTCCCACTGGTAGGCGCTCCTACCACACATTCGAAAACCCCATTGCTATACGACAGCCCGCTCAATTGTCGCGGGAATTCCGCCACGATGGTGACACTTCCCGTTGCGGTATTCCCGTTGTTGTCCATGACTGTCAGTCGCGCTTGATATAGTCCGGGCGCAAAGAAAACCTTATTTGGGTTTGCATTGGTTGCGAATGTCCCATCGTCGAACGTCCACTGATATTCGCGGACGCTGCCATCCGGATCGCTCGCATTCGCTTTAAACATCACCTGCAGAGGCACAAATCGATTAGTGGTGCCCGCAGACGGCGCGCAAACCGGCGGCTGTCCCACAACCGACTTTTTCAGGAACCACGGTCTCGCAGTTGGATCTGTTTTGAAAAATGCGAGCAGTTGCGCGCCGACTTTCGCCACGCCCGTCGTCGGCGACGGATGCGTGTAATCTCCCTGCAAATCGGAGCACAACCAGGTGAATCCATCCGAGCGCGGATTCATACCATCCACCCACAAATAAGGTCCCCACGCCATCCAGGGAACGACCACTGCGCCATTCGCCGGTGTGTAATTCAGCCCGCCGTTTAATTGTTTTTCGATCAGCCAGCGAACGGAAAACGCCGACTCGTATGCGAACGGTTCGGGGTTCAATCCGCCAGCATTCGTCGCATACGATCGCGTCCGGCTGGAAAGATACGCGATCTTCAAGTTCGGATAGCGTTGTTGCGCCACCCGCAATATCGCCTCAAGGTTTGTTTGGAGATATCGCGCGTGCAACGGAAATACCTCGGTCGGATTCGCTCGCGCTTGCTTCATCCAAATGACCTGCACTTGGTTGCTGCTGACGCCCTGAGCCTGCAGGCGGGTCTGCACCGTGCTCCACGTCATCGCATTGTAATTCGTCCAATCGGTCGCCGGCATACCGCCCTGCGCGCCGTCAACAATCACCAGTTGCGGATTCTTGCTTGGGTCCGCATTGGCCCTGGGCATGAATCCATTGCCCCATTCCTGCGTGGTGTTGGACATGCCAATCGATAGCAAAACGATTTTTCCATTGTTTGTGTCGCTGTTTCCCAAAGCATCCAATGGCCGGATCTGATCAGTTGCGATCTGCACGCCGGCCGCCAAATGATCCCTCGGCGGATTGTTACGCACACCCGGGTAAAGTCCGCTGACGCTATTTTTATAAAGATCTAACCCCAAGTCCGGCAACGGCCGGATTCCGAGATTGGTAACCGTGCAATCGGCAGCGACGTTAAGGGCGCAAGATGCCACCAAAACGGCTGCGCTGACGAAGGAACGCGCGGACAAACTCATCATCTACATTATAGCCAGACGCGAGGCTTGCCGCCAAAGTTTCGTCTCCCTGGAACTTTTTGCGCTTCCGCGAACAGCGTTTCTGCGGTTTTTCAGCGTTCTGCGACAACTCCCCCTTCGGTACCAAGCCGATTTTAGCCGATAAAACCTTCCAATCCGCCAGCCCTTTCGCGCATCCTGTCACCACTAAATTAGTTTCTACCCGGGTAGCCGACCACCACCGGCAGGTCGCCTCCATATGCGCCAACGCTTCGTTGTACGAGTGGTCGGTCGACCGCGACGGCAGCATTCCCTCCTTCGCCACGAACACTTCTCGCTTCAAAAACCCTCGCTGGACCAACGTCTCTTCGTGTCTTTTCCACGCCGCAACCACCTCGTCCGTCGACACTGGACGACCGCGCGCGATTTCCGCCACGTGGTCCCAGAACGAGTATCCCTGCGTCGTCAGTCGCCAATGCCGGGCTTTGGCCGACACGAGCCGACGTTTATGGTATTCCAGGCTTAATGAGTCTCGAAAAATCACAGCGGCCAGCCCGAGCCCCACGATAACGAGCGCGCCCGCCACGATGACTTTCCGCAATCGCCCACCCGACGCCATCAACCTTCATTGTCTATAACTAACGATTTGTCCTCAAGTCGAATATGTCACCCCGCAATTTAGACTGCGGTGGCAGAGCGAAGGGGCGACACCCACTTTGGCTACACCGCACAATTTTCCAGGACATCAGCTAAGGCAACTTCCGCTGGCGAATCGAAAGCGGTGTCGCTGCTTCGCTCTGCCACCGCATTCCATAACAGGTGAAACCCCACGACGGTTGAGTTATCATCGTCCATTAGCATTGACTCTTCGGTTTGCCCCCATACGCTCGCGACTGGAAACGCGTGAAAATTCTGGTGCTGAATAATCTTTATCCGCCGCATCACGCGGGGATGTACGATTTTCGTTGCCAGAATGTGGCCGACGGCTTGCGCTTACGAGGGCATCAGGTGCATGTGCTCACGTCACGCCACGGCATCGGGTCCGAACAGCGCGGCCCAGGGATTGACCGGCGCCTCGAACTCAACGGCGTATACGATCATCACTTGCTGACCAGGTACAAGGACCTGCGCCGGCTGGAGCTGCACAATCACTTGGCGCTGCGAGAGACAATTGAAGCGTTTAAGCCTGACTTGATCCACGTTTTCAGCCTGCATGGCTTATCGAAATCGCTGATTTTTACGCTGCGACATTCGCGGCTGCCGGTGGTTTATGATGTCGCGGATTACTGGCTGGCCGACGGCGTCCGCGAAGACCCTTGGCTGCGCTGGTGGAACAACCCGTCAGCGCCGTTTCCAAACAGTTCGTGGCGCTCGGTCCTCGAACTGCTCGGCCGCCGCAGTCAACTCGATCCAATCGCGCCGACGCGCATGATGAAAGGATTTGACCGCGTTCCGGGATTGTATGCGAAGCAAACCACGGCGAACTCGATCGCAGCCTTTCGTTTCGATCGGCTCTATTTCGCCAGCCAATCCCTCAAACACGCCACCGAAGAAGCAGGGTTTCGCGTGAATCACGCGGACGTGATTTATCCAGGGATTTCCACGCAGTCGTTTGTGAACGACGTAAAGCCCACAAGCGCGCCTTTCAGCAAGTTGCTAATCGTGGGCGCGCTGGACGCGAAAAGCGGCGTGCTAACCGCCGTTAAAGCCTTGTGCCTGGCCCGGGAAAACAAGGTGAAGATGTCACTCGGCATTTACGGCCGCGGCGATTCCGATTACATCGCGCAAGTGCGCTCCTACATCGCCATGCACCAGGTGCACGTCGACTTCCTGCCAGTCTCCAATCTGGTGCGCGACCTCCCATCCCTTTACCGGAAGTACGATGGGGTGCTGCACACCTCCGAGTGGAACGAGCCTTACTCGCTTTCGCCATTGGAAGCGATGGCCAGCGGCGTGCCGCTGATTGGCACAACCATTGGGGGCGCCGGCGAGCTTTTCCGGCATGGCGAGAACGCGTTGACCTACATGCCTGGTGACGAGGCCGATTTGGCACGCCGTCTTCAGGAACTGCACGACCAGCCGGAATTACGCTGCCGCATCGCTGACAATGCCCAGCAGGAAGTGCTCGCCAAATACAACGAAACCGCCGTGATGGACCGGATCGAGAACTACCTTCAGACCTCGCTTGAGGTATGGGCGCACGAAGCGACCTGACCCATCGAGCGTTTGTTACGAGACTGTAACAATTCCGCCACCTTGTCGTAACACCCTCAGGTTAGGCTTATCCGTAGTGTAATTCATTAACACACGACGGCACTATGTTTACGGTCCAAAAACTCTTCAGCAAAGATGCAAAATTCTATGACCTGCTCGAAGCGAGCGCCGAGGAATCGCGGCTCAGCGTGGAAGCGTTAAATCGTGTTTTGGCGCATCCGGACAAAATTCCCAGCCTCACTGAATTTCATCAAGCGAAAGAGGCTGAGAAGCACATCACCGAAGAGATCAGCGAGGCGCTTATCGATACCTTCGTCGCCGAACTGGAGCGTGAGGACATTGAGGCCTTGAGCGAGGTCTTGTACAAGATTCCGAAAACAGTCGAGAAATTTGCCGAGCGATTCATTGTCAGCGCCCGCATCGTCCGGCACGTCAACTTCAACGCGCATGTTGGCCTGCTGGAGGCCGCCACTAATACCGTGACCGACATGGTCAAGCAGTTGCGCAAAAAGCCTACCATCGAGTTCATCAAAGGCATGAACGCAAACTTGCAAAAGATCGAAGCCGAAGCGGACGGTCTGATCATTACGGTTCTTCAGGATCTCTACAGCGGCAAACACGAAGGCACCACAGTCCTCGCGCTGAAAGATTTGTATGAGCTGCTCGAAAAGGTTATCGACCGTTGCCGCGATGCAGGAAACGTGGTCACACAGATCGTGCTGAAATCCTCATAGCGCAAGTTATGTTCTCGCTCCAACGCACCCTCGCCCAGGACGGCCGAATCCTGAGCTTATTGGAATCATCCGCCATCGAAGCGTGCGATAGCATAACGGCACTCAACAGGCTGGTCACACGTACGAACGGACAGAATCTGGAACGCTTCCACGCTGCGCGAAAAAAGGAAAAGGCATTGCGTCAGAAATTAGCTCACACGGTTCAACATGCCCTCGTGTTGGCCATGGAACGCGAAGACATCCAGGCCCTCGGTGACTCGCTTTACCGCGTACCGAAGACCGTCGATAATTTCGCACACCGCTATGTAATCTCCGCGGCTCAGCTCCAAGGAGTGGATTTCTCCCGCCAGCTTGACCTGATGGAACGCGGTTGCAAGACCGTCGCAAAAATGATTCGCGGCCTTCGAGATCGCTTCGGGGTTGCCGAGCTCAAGCAATTGAACGCCATTATGCAAAAGATCGAAAACGACGCTGATGATCTCATGTTGGAAATGATCGCCGCGCTCTTTCAACCCGGCTTCCCCACCCTCAAAGCAATCATCATCAAAGATCTTGTGGAGCTCAACGAGAAGGTAGTCGATCGCTGTCGTGATGCCGGAAACGTGATCGTCCGTGTGGCCCTTAAAAATACCTGATCCCCATGACCTTCGTTCTTTGCGTTATCGTCATCGCGCTCGTATTCGAGTACATCAATGGCTTTCACGATACCGCCAACGCGATCGCTACAAGTGTCGCCACTAGAGCGCTTACCACAAGGCAGGCCATCGTGTTGTCAGCCTCATGGAATCTCGTCGGCGCGCTCATGGGAACGGCGGTGGCGAAGACCATCGGCTCAGGTCTCGTCGATACTACATTGATTAGCCCGACCACCGTCGCCTGTGCATTGGCCGGCGGCATTATTTGGAACTTGTTGACCTGGTATATCGGCCTGCCCAGCAGTTCGAGCCATGCATTAATCGGCGGGCTATGCGGCGCTGCGCTGGCGAGCGCGGGGGGCGATTGGAACGCCATTGTGTGGTTCAAGGACCACGTCAAAAACGCCGCCGGCGTTGTCGAGCACGTTTCATTTTTCAAAGCCGGCGGCATGCTCCCCAAAGTGATTGTTCCCATGTTCGTCGCGCCGACCGTCGGACTGCTGATTGCGTATGGGTTGACGGGATTGCTCTACGTCTTGCTTCGCCTGCCTCGCCTCCTCCCGCCGGTATTTGGTTTGGCCATTGGTTTTGGCGTCACCTGGATGGCGCACACCATTACGAAGTCGCCGATCTTCGCTCACCTCGGCATTAAACTCGCCCTCTCGGCAGTCATTGCAGCTCTCCTCTGGTTGCGGCAGAGACGGTTGCTGCGGTCAACCGGACTGACCGCGACGCATTCAAGCAAAGAGTTTAAATGGTACCAGCTCGGCAGCGCTTCCTGGATGAGTTACGCGCATGGGTTAAACGATGCCCAGAAGACGATGGGCATTATTGCACTGCTGCTGTTCACAGCAACCACGAAAGGAAATGCCTTCAAGGATTTGCCCCACTGGCTTGAATTCCTGCGCACGCCAAAATTCGAGATCGCAGTTTGGGTAAAAGTTGTGTGTGCAATCACCATTGCCCTGGGCACCGCGGCCGGTGGCTGGCGCATCGTGCGCACCCTTGGTAAAAACCTGATCAAGATGCAGCCAGTGCATGGCTTCGCTGCGCAGACGACCGCTGCGGCGGTGATCGAAGCCGCCAGTTCCGTAGGCATCCCACTCAGCACTACCCACGTGATCAGTGGTTCAATCATGGGCGTTGGCGCAACCAAGCGATTCAATGCGGTGAAATGGACCGTCGCCGAGCGGATGATTTGGGCATGGCTCCTCACTCTGCCCGTTTGCGCGACCCTCGCCTTCATTTTCACCTGGCTCGCGCACAAGGCCGGCTATTAGCTGCCGTTACGCCGCTTCCGCGAGCCGGCATAAATTACGCTCCGCTAAACTGATCTTCCTTGCTGCGAAACAACACGTTAAAAGTCGTCATCGAGCCATAGCAGCGCGTGATATACTGCTGCATTTCAATCTTCTCGGCGTCGCTCAACTTTTCATGCGCGTTGATCTTTTGCTCCAGGACGCGAAAATTGTTTCGCATCATCACGATCTTGTGAAAAAATACGTCCAGCGGTACTTCTTTGGTCTGCAGCGCCGGGTCCGCCGGATGCAAAACCACTTTTCCCTTGTACCAACGAGCGCCCAATCGGTCGATGGTCGTGTCAGGTTTTTCGAGACCCAATGACTCCACCACTGCCTGGGCGGTCTGTTCCACGAACGCTTTTAACGGCATTTGTAGCCCGCTCACCCCCACCTGCGCTTCGGCCGGCTCCAATCCACTTGCGTTGGGCTCGACCGTACGTTGGACATCTTCAAACCGGATTTCTGCCGTATGTTCGCCGATGGTTTTGACTGCTCCAACCCCGTATTGCGGATGCCGCACCTTCATCCCGACGTGCAACGCCTCGATTTTCATGTTGCTAACCCTTCCATGCCACACGCCTGCCTCGCAACGAAATTTTCGATGTATCGGACCGCGGCTCTGTGAGCCGCAGTCCGTTCCTCATTGAATCCGCCCCTCCCACTTGGCACCCTCGCCCCGCATGACTCATTTGGGCCGCGCCAGACAAGTGTTCGACATCGAGATCGCCGCGCTCAAGGCCGTCCGTGCGTCATTAGATCGCGCTTTCGAGAAAGCCGTCGACCTTGCCGTGGCCACCCTCCGCCAACGTTCAAAGCTGATCGTCGTTGGCATCGGCAAATCGGGCATCATCGGTCGCAAGATCGCCGCGACGCTGACCAGCACCGGTTCGACCTGCGTCGTCCTTGATAGCGTCGATGCGCTCCATGGCGATCTCGGCATCATCAATGACGGCGATCTGGTCCTCGCACTAAGTTATTCCGGTGAATCTGAGGAATTGCTCGGTTTACTTCCCGCGCTGAAGCGTTTCTCCGTCAGGCTGATCGCCTTTACTCATTCCGCTAAATCAACCCTTGGCCGCTACAGCGACGTCGTGCTGAAAACTCATGTCCCCCGCGAAGCGTGCCCATTCAATTTGGCCCCCACCGCCAGCTCTACGGCGATGCTCGCGATGGGCGATGCCTTCGCCATGGCCGTGTTGCAAGCGCGCGGCTTCAAGCAACAGCAATTCGCCAGGTTGCACCCTGGTGGCGCAATTGGGCGCGCCATGCTCTTTAAGGTCGGCGATATTATGCGCACCGCCGACCGGAACGCCGTCGCGGCTGAAAACATGACCATCAAGGAAGCACTCTGGGTCATGACCCGCGCCAAATCAGGCAGCGTGAGTGTCGTGAATGCCAGGGGCAAATTGGTCGGGGTGTTCACCGACGGCGATTTGCGCCGGCAAATGACCGCCGACGATCACGGCCTCGATCAGCCGCTCAAAAAGCTTATGACCCGAAACCCCATCTGTGTGCGCGATGACGCGCTTGCGGGCGAGGCGCTGAAAATTTTTAACGAGCGGAACATTGACGACCTGATCGTCGTCAACGCAAAGCACGAGCCAGTGGGCCTTATCGATTCGCAAGACCTGCCCAAAGTCAAACTGATGTAAATGCGTTTATGAAGTTACTGATTGTTTTCTGCCTCGCCGGCACATTAGCGTTCACCGGCTGTGCCACGCAGGAACCTATGGCCGCAGCTTCGATGCAAACGCCGCAAAAATTTGAGCGAACGGTTAAGAAAAGACTCGAAGCGAACTATCTCTTGTATTTGCCAAGCGATTATTCGCCCGCATCAAAAAAGCGCTGGCCCCTGATGCTCTTCCTCCATGGCGCGGGCGAACGCGGCACGAACCTCACCAAAGTCGCCGTTCACGGTCCGCCGAAACTCGTCGCTCAAGGGAAAAAAGACATGCCCTTCATCATCGTCTCCCCCCAGTGTCCGACTGGCGAACGCTGGAGGAATCACGTCCTCACCGCCTTGATGGATGACGTTATCGCAAAATATCGCGTGGACACTAACCGCCTCTATCTCACTGGCCTCAGTATGGGCGGGTACGGCACGTGGGCGCTGGCGACCGAGTATCCCGAACGCTTCGCTGCCATTGCGCCTATCTGCGGCGGAGGCGAGATTGTCCCGATCCTCCTCGCCAGCACGAAAAAGCGAGCGTCTTTAAAATCGCTCGGCGTCTGGGCCTTTCACGGCGGGAAAGATCCGGTCGTGAAGCTCGAAGAATCAGAGAAAATGGTGAACGCCTTTAAGCAGATCGGTGCGACCGACGTGCGCCTCACCGTTTATCCCGATGCCACTCACGACTCCTGGACGGAGACCTACGACAATCCCAAACTCTACGAATGGCTATTAGGGCACCGGCGCTAAGCGAACAATCTAACGTAGGTGTGAATCTTCGTTACGAGAATCAGCCGGAATCAGCCGGGCGGCTTGAGAGAAGCGGATTCTTCCGCCGTTGAAAGTTTGTATCGACCATCAAGGACCTCGATGGCTGCTTCTTTTTTTAAGCGCGCGAAGTAGGCGGGCATCGCCTGTTGGTACGCCTGTTGCATTAAATGTTCTTTGATGTCTTTCGCCACTTTGGCGAATTCCATCTTTTGCTCCGGCGTGCGCTCCAATAGCTTGATAATATGAAAGCCGAGGGGCGTGCTGACAATTTCACTGATTTGCCCCTTCGTCAGAGAAAAGGCAGCCCCTTTGAACTCGGGAGTGAAGCGGTCCGACCGAGCCACCACGTACTCGCCCTTCGTCTCGGCGAGGTTCGGGTCTTGCGAAAATTCCTTGATCAGCTTCGAAAAATCCTGCCCGGCCTTTGCACGTTTCAGGGCGCCTTCCAGACGCTGGCGCCTGCCTTTTACCTCCGCATCCGACTCCGCTTCGCCAGTCTCGCGATTGCGAGTCGGCATGAAGATATGCGCGACCTTCACCGTTTCTTCGGTATTGAGCCGCTCCAGGTTCGCATTGCGCAAACGGTCTATTTGCTCTTTGACGGCAGAAAGCTGAGCAGGAGTGGATCGGGTATCTTTGACGAGCCGTTCCAGTTCGCCTTGCATGATTTTGACAAGATTATCAGTCCCTGTGTTATAGAACTCCTGCACCTGGGCGTCAGTGACCGCGATCGTAGACTTGAGCTCACGCTCCATCACCGCTTCGGCAAGGGCTTGCTCGTGCAAAATATTTTTATAGGCCGTGGCAGAAAGGCCCATCGCTTTGAGCTGTCGATAAAAAGAATCCTCGTTCGACGCGAGCTTGCGGGTCTCTTCCGTGAACTTCTCGGCGAGTTCCTTGGCCTTGGCTTTGTCTGCATCATTGGCGCGATTCACGAGAAGCTGGGTGATGATGAGCCGATCGAGCAATTGAGCTTCGCGCAGCGCGCGCTGTCCTTCGGGAAGCGTCTTACCACGCGAAGCGAGATTCGCTTTGTGATGGATGAACGCTTCTTCCAGCCGTGCCTGGCGGACTTCGACGCCTTTGCCGCGCGCGATTACGGGATCGTCAAACAGGCTGGCAGCAGCTTGGGCGGAAAAACCGCCGGAAACCGGAACTACGAACAAGACCACTAAAAATAGTAAAATCCTCATGATAATTTTACGACGCGCACGTTCGTGATGTCCTTGTCTTTGGCGATTTCCGCGAGCACTTCCGGCGACGGCACGCTGTCGAGGTTTAGGACCGTAAGTGCCTGACCACCTGCCTCATCGCGACTGAGGCTCATGCTCGCGATATTGACCTTGTGCTTGCCCATCAGCGTGCCGATGTGGCCGACCATGCCCGGTCGGTCTTTGTTGTTGAGAAGCAGCAGCACCCCTTCGGGGACAATTTCCACCGGTCGGCTCGACAGTCGAACGATCCGCGGCTGGTGTCGCTTCCCAAGGATCGTGCCGCCGGCTGAAACGCGTTGCTGCCCGGAGATAGCAGCGACGTGAATCCATTCATTGTAATCCGTGTCCTCATTCGATTTGATCTCTTCAACCACCAGGCCGAGCGAGCCTGCCAACGAGCGCACATTCACCTGGTTCACTTCCTGACCGCCCACCGTCTCCAAAAACCCTTTTAGCACCATTCGCGTCACGGGGTCCGTAGGCAGTTCACTGGCTTTGCCCCCGTACGTGACGATGATCTGGTCATTGCGCTTGGGTGCGAGCTGCGAAACCAGCCGCCCCAGCTTTTCCGCCAGCGTGAGGTACGGCTTGACCACGCCGTAAGTCTTCGCGTCCAGGTTGGGCAGATTCACCGCGTTGCGCACGGCGCCGTTCACCAGAAAATCGGTAATCGCTTCAGCGACTTCGATACCCACATTCTCCTGTGCTTCTTCGGTGCTGGCACCCAGATGCGGCGTCATGATCACCTGCGCCAACTCGCGCAAGGCAAAGTCTTTCGGCGGCGGCTCGATTTCGTAAACGTCGAGCGCCGCACCGCCAACCTTGCCCGATTTGATCGCCTCCGCGAGGTCCGCTTCATTGATAATGCCGCCGCGCGCGCAATTGAGAACCCGAACGCCTTTCTTCATCTTGGCGAAAGCGGCCGCGTTGATCATGCCTTTGGTCTCATCAGTCATCGGCATGTGGACGGTGATGAAATCCGAGCGCGCGAAAATGTCATCCAGGTTTTCGATCAGCTCCACTTGAAGGGCTTTTGCGCGCGCGAGCGTAAGGTACGGATCGTAAGCCAGCACTTGCATGCCGAAAGCCATCGCGCGCTTGGCGACTTCGGTGCCGATCCGCCCCATGCCGAGAATCCCCAGCGTCTTATTATAAAGCTCAATGCCCTGAAAAACTTTGCGGTTCCATTCGCCGGCTTTCATCGAACCGTGCGCTTGCGGGATTTTCCGCGCCAGCGCGAGCAGCATCGAAAAGGTAAGCTCAGCGGTCGAAATGGTGTTGCCGCTGGGGGTGTTCATCACCACGATTCCGCGCTGCGTCGCCGCTTCGACATCCACGTTATCTACGCCAACCCCGGCTCGGCCGACCACTTTCAGGCGCGGCGCGGATTCGATGACCTTGCGCGTGATCTTGGTTTCCGAACGCACGACCAGGCCGTCGGCGTCCGCGACCACCGGCAGCAAGTCAGCCTCCGGCAAGCGCTTATCCAGCACCTGGACCTTGAATTCCGGCCGCTGCTGGAACATCGCGATGCCTTTCGGCGAGATAGGGTCGCAAATGACAATCTTCATACCCGGCAATGGAGTGGCAGTGTAGCAGACCCATCGGGTACGGCAAGCGGCTGGTCACGAGCAGAAATATCTTTTATCGATGGTAAGCGTCTTTCAGCGCCTTAAGATCGAGCTTTGTCATCTTTAGCATCGCCTACATGACGCGTTCGGTTTTTGCGCTGTTCTTGTCCCGGAACATCTTCGGCAATTCAGCGGGAACCACCTGCCAGGACACTCCATATTTGTCTTTAAGCCAGCCGCACTGGCTTTTTTTTCCGCCCGCAGAGCTTTTCCCAGAAATAATCGACTTCTTTCTGGGTCTTGCAGCTCACCTCGAACGAAATGGCTTCGGTGAATTTGAACAGCGGACCGCCGTTCAGCGCGGTGAACTGCTGGCCCTGGAGTTCAAAATTCACCGTCATCACCGAACCTTTAGCCCGCCCGGAAATGGCCGCACCCGCCTCACCATAACGCGTCGTGGCGGTGATTTTGGAGTTCTTGAAAATGGACGTGTAAAACCGAGCGGCCTCTTCGGCCTGGCTGTCGAACCACAAGCATGGACTGATCTTTTGCATAGTTTAATGGACGACGAAAGGCGAACGGGATTCAGGACAGCGAAGTTGCTTGCAGGAGACGAATTGAGCGTGTCATGCTGCGAGCGAGGTCACGCGGATGAAAGTTCACGCCTCGGCTACTTCCTCGAAAGCCACGTTCGCTTTGTGGCTGGGCCTCTTAATTTTTGCCACGAACGCCCCCAGCGCGCGCGCCGCCTATTATCAGGTCGGTCAGGTGGTCACAAACTTTGTTCTTTACGCTCGTCCCTGGTGGACGAACTCGGCAGGGTTTGAGGAAAATGCCCCGATGCGGTTGCCCGATTTCGCCGGCAAAATCATCTTTGTGGAGTTCTTTGATCCCACCTGAAGCACCTGCCAATACGCGGTCGGTCAGACCCTCAACAACATCCGGGATTGGTATGCACAGCGAAAAGGAAACGTGAACGGGATTCCGGTTCAGCACGTCAGCGCCAATATCGTGAGCGCATACTATGCACAACCGCAGTGTGACGAGTTCATCAGCGAGTACGGCATAACGCTGCCCGCGAACGATTACAATGCCGATCGCAGTTATGGTCCGCTGCAAACCAATCTTTGCCATGATTCATTTGCTACACCGTTCACTAAGCCACTGTTTATCATTATTAACTGCGTTTCGAACTCTCCAACTCATGCCCAAAACACCCTTATGATGATGCAAGCCGGTGCCCCAGGTTTAGGGTCCGATGCGGATTGGGAGGCCGCGATGGTACGCTGGCGCGCGGTGATCGACAGCATTCAAGCGCCCCCTCCGGAACTGACCGGGCTGCGGTGGCTCAGCGTCGGCGGTATCCGCTTCAGTTTTCCGGGACAGCGTGGGCATACCAATCAGGTGCTGGTAAGCAGCAACCTCGTGAATTGGACCGTCCTGGCGAGTTTCGTCGGCACCAACGGCCCGATCATTTTCCGCGATACCAACATCGTGTCTCGGCCGCGAGCATTCTACCGTCTGCGACGGTTGTGAGAGGCAAAACGCGATTTTCTTCGAACGGGGATCACCGTCCGCGTATCAAATCGGCAAATACACAGAGCTCGGTCCGTACAAACCGTACTCTTGGGGCTCCTTGGATGAAACCAGCAACGACCCTTTGACGTTCGTCGGCGACGAGCGCCTGGAAACCGTGACGCTGGACAACTACGTTCAACGCGAGGGAACCAATTCCTATTTCACCAGTGTGCTGCTGGGCAAACTCGACGCCGCGTATAACATCGAGCGCTCCAGCGACATGGTGCAGTGGACGCCGTTCACCACGGTGACGAATGATAATCAGTAGTTTGGATATTTCATGTTCCGTGACCACGTGGGCGCCACCAGGATGTTTTACCGCGGCACCGAGCGCCGGGATTAAAAGCCGGCCTTACTTAAGGTAAGAAAACTTCCGTAGAACCCATTCGGCGGTGACGACCGAAAGCAGCAGAAGAAAGTAAAAAGGCGAGGACCACAGCTCGACTTCGAGTGGTGAACGGACTTTTTCGGTCCGTTGGCTGATGGTCTCGGGAAGTTTATGGAGGTCTTCCTCTCGAAAGAAAGCACCACCAGTGATGCTGGTAATTT
>DATENK010000252.1:0-2706 GCA_035275085.1 Verrucomicrobiia bacterium
TGATTGGCGAAGTCGTCTCAGTCGAGCACTCGCCGATCACATTCGAAGTTTCAGAGGGCAAAGGGACATTGCGCATCGGCAATGTAGCCGATTGCGAGATGGAGCCCTTTCGCGGTCCCAATGGAGAGGTGACAACGCTCCGCGATTCCATATTCTCCACCATTCCCGGTGCGCCGGCATATGTTGCCAGAGCAACCAAATACAAAATGAACAATCCCGCGTTGGGACAAAAAATCGACCTGAAGGATCACAACGCGATTCAGGGAAAATTTATTTTTCAGAGTTAGATTGCTGCGTTCGAGGCGCATATTAGGCGAAGGTCATGGCCGAGCGTAGGGCTTTTCTCTCATTGCTCGGTTCACTGGTCGGTTCCGCATGGATTGCGCTGTGGATCTGGGGCCGCTCGCCTTATGGTCGCTACCTCAGTCATCAGCAACTGGGCGAGTTAGGCGCCGGCTCTCTTCTTCTACCCATCACGTTTTATCTCATTGCTTGGACACTGATGACGGTGGCCATGATGCTGCCGACGGCCGTGCCGCTGCTGGAAATCTTCCGTCGATTGACAGCAGCGCGAAAGGATCGCTCACAGCTTTTAGCTCTAGTGATCTCGGGCTATTTGGCGGTATGGCTCGCCTTCGGGATCGCCGCCCATACAGCTGATTGGTTTCTGCACGAAATTGTCGAACGTAGTCCCTGGCTGGAAGAACGAGCGTGGCTGATCGGCGCAGCCACGCTGATATTGGCCGGAGCGTTTCAGTTCAGCCGTTTGAAATATCGTTGCTTGGAAAAATGCCGCGCTCCCTTGAGTTTCGTCACCGAATACTGGCGCGGCCGCCATGAGCAGCGGAACGCATTATCGCTCGGCATCCACCACGGCATTTTTTGCGTTGGCTGCTGCTGGGCATTGATGCTTTTGATGTTCGGCGTCGGCGTCGGGAATGTGGCCTGGATGCTGGGGCTCGGAGGCGTCATGGCGGCAGAGAAAAATTTCCCATGGGGGCGCAAACTAAGTGCGCCGGTCGGCGTTGCCTTGTTGGGCTGGGGCGGAGTCATTTTAATCACCAAAGTCTGATTGTTCGCTTTGAAAGCAGTTTAGGGTCACCGGCAATGGAACAAAAAACCACCAACAAATATTTCCCAAACGTCGGCGACGGCAGCGGCCTCGCCCAAACGGACGGTCTTTACACAGAAGAATTGCAGCTGGCGCTGCGCAATCATGGTATGCCTCTGGAAGCGCTTCGATATCCGATCACACCGACCGGTCTGCATTATCTTTTGATTCATTACGACATACCGGAAGTGAATGCGGAGCAATGGCGGCTTAAAATCACCGGACTCGTCGGCAAGCCCCTCGAATTGACTCTCGACGAAATCAAAAAGCGCCCGCGGCTAACCATGCCCGTCGCGATGGAATGTGCCGGCAACGGCCGAGCTCTGTTCGCGCCCCGCCGCATCAGCCAGCCATGGCTTCTCGAAGCGATCGGTAACTCCGAATGGACGGGCACGCCGCTCCGAGGAATCCTGCAGGACGCCGCCCTCAGTAGCGCCGCTGTCGAGATTGTTTTTACCGGCCTCGATCAAGGCGTCGAAGGCGAACAGATTCAATTTTACCAGCGCAGTCTCACGGTCGACGAAGCGATGCGCGACGAGGTCTTGCTGGTCTATGAGATGAACGGCGAGCCGCTGCCGCCGCAGCACGGCTATCCGTTGCGACTATTGATGCCGGGTTGGTACGGCATGGCGAGCGTGAAATGGCTCGATCGCATCGAGGCCGTCGCGGAGGCGTTTCAAGGTTATCAAATGACTCGCGCCTATCATTATACGCGCACAGCGGATGGACCCGGTGAAGCAGTCACATTGATTAGAGCACGGGCGTTGATGATCCCGCCGGGTATTCCAGACTTCATGACCCGCAACCGTTTAGTCGATGCCGGCGCTGTCACTCTCACCGGCAAAGCTTGGGCCGGACGTGTTGGCGTTTCCGATGTCGAAGTGAGCGTCGACGGTGGCGCCACTTGGTCTAAAGCCGAATTAGGGGAGTCAGAATCACCCTATAGCTGGAGGACCTGGACATTCCTCTGGAACGCCACGCCGGGTGAACAGGTCCTCCTTGTCCGCGCCATTGACGCCCATAAAAATACGCAGCCGGTTGATCAGGAATGGAATTTTGGCGGTTACGGCAATAACGGCGTGCAACGTGTGAATGTGATCGTGCGCTGAAATATTCTTGCAAGAGAGCTCCCCAGTAGAGGACTTCTTATTAGTCGTTTCCGCATGTCTTTAGCGGGAATCCAGGCGAACTCCGACTAGTCACGGCGATCTTTGTGCGACCTCGAGCGGTAAAAAGCACGCTCTCCCCTGCTAAAACAATCGCGTAGGTTTTGTTGCAACCGCGGCGGAGGAGAAATAAAGTGTCGTTCATGAGTGTGAAGGAAGTACCCAGCGACCACGATTTCTTCGACCCCGCTTATGTAAAGCACTGGAGTGACAGCATCACCCGCTACCGGCCGGAGCGAAAGAAATTATTCAACGCGTTCGCCGCCGAAGCCGCGCGGATGAAAAAGAATGCATTGTCGGTTTTCGAGTTGGGCTGCGGACCGGGTTTTCTCGCCGAAGCCTTACTGGACAAATGTGATATCGCCCGCTACACGCTGGTCGATTTCTCGCCCGAGATGCTGAAGCTCAGCCGAAGCCGGCTCGCAAAAT
>DATENK010000253.1:0-5361 GCA_035275085.1 Verrucomicrobiia bacterium
TCCCTGGGAAGTGAGAGGTTCGGTGAGTGCAAACGTGACCACGGCTGTGATCGGAGACCTCGAGCCAACCACGCAATACTTCTTTCGCGTTCGCGCGATCAACAACGCCGGCTATTCGTTGTATTCCAATGAAGCGGGAGCCACCACGATGACTCAGTTTACGGTCACATTCCAAAGTTCGCGCGGCGCGGATGGCTTTGTGATGGAACGGACTGAACAAGGGAACATCGGCCAGTTGGCGGTTGCAGATTTCACGGGGCCAGGCGCGCTACGTGCAGGGGATACGGCGGCCAATCAGCAGTACAAAGCTTTTGTTTCCTTCAATACGAGCGCTATTCCCGACGATGCGATTGTGAGAGCTGCGAAGCTGCGGCTTAGGCGCGGGATGGTAGTTGGCACGAATCCATTTTGGACTCATGGGCTTTGCGTGCTGGACATGAAAGGCGGCGCCGGCTTTAGCGGGAACCCAGTATTGCAACCCAGTGACTTCCAGGCGCCGGCTCACCAGCGCCTCGTGGGTGTGTTAAATAACGGCGCAATTTCGGAAGCGGTAATCGCGCTTAGTGCAATCAGCCTGGTGAATAAAATCGGTGTCACTCAGTTCCGCATCTACTTCAAGTCGGATGACAACAATGACCGCCGCGCAGATTGGGTGGGTTGGTATTCGAGCGAAAGTACAGAACCGTCATATTGTCCGACATTTGAAGTGACCTATTGGCACTGATGATTCGTTAGGCATGGCCTTTTAAGGCTGTACCTGCGGCTGCAACACGCGATAGAAGCGGCGCGGCAAGGCTGTCGTATTGGTGAACTCGAAGGTGTTGCTCGGGGCGACCACGCTGGTGAGACTGGCCCAGGTTGTAAGATTGGTGGAGGTATGGATCTGGTATCCCACGCCCGGCATGGCGCCGGTGATGGTGAACTTGAATGCACCATTTCGGAGCACCGGATTGATCAGTGTAACGGGGGCGGGTGGAAATGTGATTTCCCACACGCCTTGATTGCCGCTGTACTCGAGGACATAAATCCTGTTGCCGATAATTTCTGCGTCGATCGGAGTCGAGAAGCCGCCGGCGAGCCTGGTGACACGGGCCTGATAACTGGTGCCGCCCACCTTCGTCAATTGGAGATCCAATAGGTCCTGGCTGGCATCAAAGAACGGCCCGGCCACACTGTTGCCGTTCGGATCGCCGGGCGTAAAACTCAGCATGAAGCCGTGATTTCGAAACGGCAAATCCATGGCCCCGATGGCGTCGAAAACGAGGCCGAGCGGAGAGCGATGCGCCGTGAACGTGCTGAGTGTGAGCCCAAGGTCAGATGCGTCTTTAATCTGGCCCGTCGCGGGATCGCGAAATTTGTCGGCGTCCGGGCCCAAGTTCGTCACAGGCTCGACAAGATTGGGGGGCGCGGGTGGGAAGCCCGGGTCGTTGTGATAATATCCCCCGCCCACGCCAACAAAGCGGGGATCGAGCAAACGATCATTGGCCGGGTTGTAATTGGGAAATTGCTGAGGATTATCCGCGCCGCCAATTCGCCATGGGAAACCAAAATGCAGACCCTGACGAAGCCAGTTCAATTCATCGGACATGTCACGATCAGGACCGTTTTCGGTGGCAAACAGATCGCCGTTTGGCGCAAAGGCGAAGTCGAAGGAGTTGCGTGTGCCTTCGGCGAAAATGTATCCGGCGTTGCGGAGGGCGTTGATGTCGTTTGACAGGAACAGATTCGACGCGCTGGCGGGCAAACGAAATATCTTTGCGGTCAAAGCGACCTCGCGGGTGTTGGGGAATAGGCCACCGACGTCCTGCACCTCGCCATGGTCGGTCCGTGAACCGCTATTGATGTAAATCCAGTTGCCGTCGGAACTGGCGATAATGCCGTTGAAGACATGGTCGAAAGCCGTGCGACTGCGAGGATAGGCTTCTGTCTGGGCGAGTACGGACCAAATGCGCGCGCCGCTGGTGTCCGGGACTCCTTTGACGATTCGTGCAAAAGTCCTGTTGCCCGCGTCCGTGGTGAAGTTCCCAACGAGGTAGATAGTGCCGTTCGGTCCAATGGCCATACCTTGGGCGCTATCGCCGATGCCGTGGTCAGCCGCGGAATAAACCCGGGTGCTTATCGAGGTGCCGCTTCCGGGGCGGAGGGTGATGCGGTAGATGTCGCCATTGAATTTCGAGTAATAAAGATCATTGTTCCGCGGGTCTTTTGCGATACGGATGGACGCGGACCCGCTCGCATTGAGGGTGTTCAAGACCAGACGTGCCTGAAGGCTCGAGTTAAACAGAACGGGTGAGGCTCTGAGCTGAGCGGCAGGGAGCAGCAAGTACAGGAGCACTGCGGCGAACCGGTATTGGGACGAACCGTTCATCATCGCAACGTGCCAAAAGCAGATCAGACAGCAATCGGGTCGAGACCGTATGGCTAATGATCGGTGTTAATTTTGTTGTCCATTCCCTATTTGAACCGTTTCAAGCGCCGGAAAATCGTGCAATTCGCGTCCGCATTCTTATTTTGCTGCGCATGACGTTTCTGCCGATTGCTGAGCGCGAGTTGCGAATCCGCGCTCGACGACGGGGAACGTTTGCGTTGCGGTGCGTGGCCGCAACGCTGGCGCTGGCGCTTTGCGCCTTCGCCATGATGTTGAACTGGAGGTCCCCGGGCGCGGGAGCGTTCGCCTTTCTGACAGTGCTCGCGTTTGTGTATTGCCTGTACGAAGGATTGCGAAACACGGCGGATTGCCTGAGCGAAGAAAAGCGGGCGGGGACGCTGGGGTTTTTGTTCCTGACGGACCTCAAAGGCTACGACGTGGTGTTCGGGAAGCTGCTGGCAACATCGCTGAGTAGTTTTTACGCGCTGGTGGCAATTCTGCCGGCCATCGGCCTCCCACTGTTGTCGGGCGGAGTCACAGCGGGTGAATTTTGGCGCGCGGTGCTAGTGTTGATCGTTACGCTATTCTTTTCACTGAGCACGGGCCTCCTGGTTTCCTCTGCGAGCCGGGACGAACGGCGTGCCTGGAGCGCAAGTTTTGGGATCGTTCTTTTCCTGGCGGTGGTACCCATGGTGATGCGCGGGATTAAGTTTTTCCCCTTTCATGCACTGAGTTGGGCGAGCCCGAGCGTGGCATTTTGGGCCATCGGTGAATCGCGCTACCGAGGGGAGCCAGGAACATTCTGGGGAGCGATTGCTGGCGTGCATCTGCTGAGCTGGGCCTTTCTCGCGGCTGCAAGCATCATTCTGCCGCGCGCCTGGCAGCAACGCGAGCGCTTGCGCGCTCCGCGAATCATTCCGGCGATGATGGCAGCGAAGCGCGCGGCGCTACTCGACCAGAACCCTATGATTTGGCTTGCGTCACGGGATGAACGGATCAAGACGTATCTGTGGGGATTGGTGACGCTGCTGGGGCTGGCGTTCCTTGTGGCCAGCATCATCACCGGATTTTCGGGCGCCGTGTTGGCGTTCTTCGCGATTAGCATTTTTGTAGTTCATTTCGTGATCGCGGTGCGAGTGGCTTTCCACGTTTGCCATACCTTTGTGGAAGCCAGAGACACCGGGCTGCTGCAGTTGCTGCTCTCCACGCCCTATAGCAGCACCCGAATTCTGGACGGTTACCGCGCCGCGTTTAAGCGGCTGTTTGCCGGACCGGTGGTGCTGCTGCTGTGGGTCGAAGGGGCGATCGTGCTTTCCAATTTTTTTCTTAATACGAACACAAAAGATCAGGGATTCGTGGCCGTGATGTTCCTGGTGGTGGCCGCGCTCGCTACAGCATTCGTTATGGATTTACATGCCGTGGCGACGTACGGGATGTGGATTTCGTTGACGGCGAAGAAACCAGGCCAGGCTTTCAACAAAACGGTGCTCACAGTGCTGGTCGGGCCGGCGGTGATTGGCGGGCTGTGTTGTGCACCGGGCTTTCCGATCATCGCGATTGTAAAGAATTTGATCTTCTTTTCTTACAACACGCCGCTATATCGCGATTTTCGGAGGATCATTGCGGAAGGGGAAGCGTCGGGGGTCTCTGTGCCGAAGTAGCGTAAAACCGCGCCCGCGATTTGACGTGGGGCAATGTGTTTGTTATTGGGAGGCAGTGAATTGCAAGTGGGTCATGGTGGGCTGGGTCGCGATTTTATTGTGCGCAGCGGGGGCGCTGCACGCAGCCTCCTACACCTTGAGCACAGGGGAGGCGATCAGTGCGGAGCCGTTCGACATCAATAAAGACGGTGTCGTATTCAGGCACGCGGATGGACGGGTAACGCCGCGGGTGGCGTGGACGAATTTCACGGAAGCCGCTCTGAAAGAATTCGCCCAGAACCCGAAAGCGCGGAGCTTCGTGAGCGTTTATTTGGAATCGCCGGAGGATGATGTGCGGGTGAAGAAAGAGATCAACGTGAAAATCCCGCCGCGACTGGGCCGACCGGCCTCGGGTTCTGCTTTAGGCGCTTTGTTCAAATCGCCTCTCAGCATCGCGCTGGTTGTGCTGGTCTATTTGGCAAATCTGTACGCCGCGTACGAAATCGGGATTTTCCGGAGGTATCCGGTGCCGATGGTGATCGGGGCAGCGGCGATTATACCGTTTGCGGCGCCGATCGTGTTTTTATGTCTACCGACGAAAACCGAAGAAGCAGCCTACGAGGAGGCGGCTGCGCCTGCTCCTCCTCCGGACGCGCCGCCGCAACGGGCCATTCCGTCTGCGCCGCCGCCGCGACCCGCGGCGTCTTATTCCCCTCCGGCACGGTTTTCGACGCCAACGCAGCAGCCCGCCCAGGCTGCCGCTACGGAAACTCAAGCCGAAGAAGCGCCGGCCGAAGAACCGCCGCCGCCGGCGCCTGCGGCGCCGAAATTGCCGGAACCGGTCGTTTATAAGCGCGGGCAGACGATGTTCAATCGACGATTCTTTGAGACGAAACTCGCGGGCTTCCTGCGCATGGTGCCGAGCGATTCCGAGAGGGACATGGTGATCAATATCAAATCGGCACGCGGCGAATACGTGGGCAACCGCATCAGCAAACTGCAGCCGGAAGACCTGACGCTACAGTTCCACCGGGGCAGCGCAACCTCGGACGTGACGATTCCATTCACCGAGATTCAAGAAGTCACCGTCCGGCATAAGGACGCTTGAAGATCACGGATGAGTGGATTAGTGGATGAATGGATGGATAAATGGGATAGATTGGATTGTCGAATGAATGGTCTGAAGCGCATTACGCGGTTATGAAGTATCGAACGATTCTATTATTTGGCTCGCCCGGTTCGGGCAAAGGCACGCAGGGGCGGATCATTGGGCAAATACCGGATTTCTTTTATTTTTCGTGCGGCGATGCCTTTCGCAATTTGCGGATCGACGATCCCATTGGCCGAATTTTT
>DATENK010000254.1:0-2522 GCA_035275085.1 Verrucomicrobiia bacterium
AGTCCCCTAACGAATTTTCTTTAAAGAAAGTGGCGTTTGATAAACGCTCGGCCTGAACCTGACTTCAGATACTTCTCGAAACCGATCGCCGTCTTTTCCTCGGCGAATGCAGCATAGGTTAGCAAAATCCAGGGGCGAAACTTAGCTGTATGCGTGGACCGACCGTTGTTGTGGTTCTTAAGTCGCCCTCGTAGATCGGCAGTCGATCCTATGTAGAGCCGGTTCGGACGAGATTGCGACTTCAGCAAGTAAACGTCCTTCTAATACATCAAAACGCTGGCCTGCCAGCAGTAGCTTGGCGGCTTTTGGGCGGTCCGCCTTCGCTAAAGCTACGGCGCACTCGCTCCAGCTTTCGCCTGGCGCTACGCTGCCAAGCGAAGGCTGGAGCGGGTGACGAGGCTCGAACTCGCGACGTCCACCTTGGCAAGGTGGTGCTCTACCAACTGAGCTACACCCGCAGTTTTGAGAGGGACAATAATGTCCAGCACACTGCGCCACGCAACCTTTTAATTGTCTTGGAACGCCCAAAATCGTTGAATCCAAATTGGGCGCTCTCTGCATCCTATAATCAAACACTCTATGAAAAAACTATTCCTCCTTTGCATGTGCTCGCTCGGGCTGTATGGCAGCTTGTATCCCCAGGCTTCAACCGAGACCCCGGTTGCCAGCCCGACGGCACCGACGGCAGCAACAGCAGCGACAGCGGCAACCTCGTTGGCAGTGCCAGCGTCAACACCAACCGCAGCACCTGGTGCGACGTCTGGTTCCGCTTCATCCGATCTCGCCGACAAGATTCACCGGAAGCTGGAGAAAAAGCTGGGACACAAGCACGGGATTATCATCGATACCGATGATAAAGATAACGATCACGGACACGGGGGTAACGATATACCCGGGGAGATTATCCCACTCGTGGGAATCGTCTTTCTATCCATTTTCGGTGCGCCCGTTCTGATTGTGATCTTGATAGGGATGTTCGCTCTTTTAGTTAGCCGTAGCCGTCAACGGACTATTCGGATGCTGGTGGAGAAAGGGCAGCCGGTTCCGGCAGAACTGCTTGCGCCAGCCGCGCGAACTGTGCGTCAGCGCTCGGATGCACGGCGTGGCGTCGTATGGACCATGGTGGGCCTCGGCCTGATGATATGGCTAGCAGCCGTTAACGACTGGGAAGGCGGCGCGTGGTCATTCGGACTGATTCCGTTCCTGATCGGGCTTGGATATTTGATTGTATGGAAATTAGAAAACAAAAAGGACATTCCGCCTCCGCCCCCGGCACCGTAATATTGGGGCCGTGGAACTCACTGATGCGGACCTCGTTGCGCGAGTTCTTGCCGATGACGATCAGCACGCCTTCGGCGAGCTCGTGCGGCGGCATCAATCGAGCGTGCGTGGTCTGCTTCGCCAACTCACACGCACCGACATTGCATTGGCCGACGATCTTTCACAGGAAGCTTTTCTCCGGGCCTACAAGAACATCCGCAGCTTTCGCGGTGAAGCGCGGTTCTCCACATGGCTTTACCGAATCGCGTACAATTGCTTTCGCGAAGACGCTCGCCGTCGCAAAGAACTGGTGGGCGTGGATGAGGAACAATGGCAGGCAGAACAAGATCCGCAGACTGTCGATCCCGGTTTGAGGCACGATCTTATGCATGCGCTTAATTTGCTTCCGTTACATGAGCGGACCGCGGTTGTACTTTGCTGCCAAAACGGTCTGTCGCATGATGAAGCCGCGCGTGTCCTTGAGATTCCGCTCGGCACAGTCAAGACGAACGTTCTGCGCGGACGCGAAAAGTTGAAACGCACACTGGCGGCGTGGGGGTCGAATTGATAAAGTGTATCCAATGATCGACGACGAGACACTAGACCGGCAACTGCGCGAAGCAGTGCCGTACATTAACGACGACGGATTCACCGCGCGCGTTATCGCCAGGTTGCCGGCAGCCCGGCGTGAGCCGCAATGGCTGCGTGCAATGATTGTAATCGGTCTGGCGTTACTGGGAACCGGAGTTGCCTATGTGCTTTCCGGTGGCGTCATTCGCGCAGGCCTGATCCAGATGGCGGATTTCCCGATTTGGCTGTTGCTGATCTTCGCGTTTGGTTGCGGCTTAGTGATTGGCGCGTTCGCGGTCATCTTCGCGATCCGCAAGACACCGGAAGTTCGCGACCTGACCCGGCTGGATTTTTGAAGCGCTGAGTTGATTACACCCCGGCCAATTCGCGGGCCTGTTGCACATCGCGCTCGATTTGCCGGACCAGCGCATCAACGTTTTCGAATTTCTTCTCCGGCCTGAGATAACGGATGAAGCGCAGCTCGAGATCTTTGCCGTAAATTTCCCGATCGAAATTGAACAGGTAAACTTCGAGGATGCGATCCGATCTGCCGCTGCTCATCGTAGGCCGATAACCGAGATTCACGACGCCGGGATAGACAACGCCGTCGAGCTTTGCTTCGGCAAAATAAACGCCGTTCGGCGGAAATTGCTCGCTGTGGGCGCTCAGGTTTGCGGTCGGAAATCCGATTT
>DATENK010000255.1:0-7032 GCA_035275085.1 Verrucomicrobiia bacterium
TTCGACCTCCGAATTCATGTTCATTCGTGGTTCGAAAATCACCTTTTCCTGCAGAACGTGTCCCCTTTATGATCCATTCACTGTGAAAACCCAGGAACATTCATCACGCCACTTTTCCCTTGTGCTCTCATTCGCAACCGCTGCGTTGGTCACTGGCCACCTGATCGCCGCTGCACCACGCTCACCGCGCAAGGTAGCCACCGTGGAAGGCATCACCGAATACAACTTCGACAACGGCCTCCGTGCCCTGCTCTTCCCGGACAACTCGCAATCCAAGGTCACCGTCAACCTCACCGTGCTGGTCGGTTCGCGCCACGAAGGCTACGGCGAGACCGGCATGGCGCACCTGCTCGAGCATATGGTTTTCAAAGGCACTCCAAATCACCCGAACGTTCCCAAGGCCTTGCAGGACCACGGCGCCTCCTTCAATGGCAGCACTTCCGTCGATCGCGTCAACTATTTCGAGACCCTTGCCGCTTCTGACGAGAACCTGGGATTCGCCATCGGCCTCGAAGCCGACCGGCTGATGAACAGCTTCATCCGGAAGTCCGATCTTGATTCGGAAATGACGGTCGTCCGCAATGAATTTGAGCGCGGCGAAAACTCACCGCGCGGCGTCCTCAACAAACGCATCGAGGCTGCCGCCTACGAATGGCACAATTACGGCAAGTCCACCATCGGCAACCGCAGCGATATCGAGCACGTGCCCATCGAAAATCTCCAGGCCTTCTACAAAAAGTTTTACCAGCCGGACAACGTCGTGCTGATCGTCGCCGGCAAATTTGATGAAGCCAAGGCGCTCGCCCTCATCACGAAACATTTTGGCTCTATTCCACGCCCGGCGCGCAAGCTCGACAAAACCTGGACCGAAGAACCGGCGCAGGACGGCGAGCGGCTTGTGACCCTTCGCCGCGTGGGTGATGTGAGCGCCGTCGGCGTGGCCTACCACATCCCGGCCGGATCGCACGAGGAGAACGCAGCCCTCCAGGTGCTGGCGAACATTCTCACCACTCGTCCTTCGGGACGCCTCTACAAAGCGCTCGTCGAAACAAAGAAGGCTGCCAGCGCCTCGGCTTATGCCGGACGCGAACACGATCCGGGTCTGTTCAGCCTGGATGCGGAGGTGCCGCGCGACAATTCCCTCGACGAAGTGCGCGACATCCTCATCGCAACAACTGAGGAAATCGGCTCGCAGGGCGTGTCCGAAGAAGAAGTCAACCGCGCCCGGCAGCAGATACTCAAAGCGCGCGACCGCTCGGCAACCGACACCGCGCAAATAGGCGTCTCGCTCAGCGAGTGGACCGCTCAGGGTGATTGGCGCCTTTATTTCATCCACCGCGACCGCGTCGAACAGGTCACACCGGAAAAAGTCCAGGCCGCTGCCAAAAAATATCTTCAGCGCAACAATCGCACCGTCGGCCTGTTCATTCCCACCGAAAAAGCCGAACGCGTGTCCGTGCCACCGACGCCTGACGTGGCCGCGATGGTGGCGAATTACAAAGGCCGCGCCGCTCTGGCCGAGGGCGAGGAGTTTGATCCCACACCCGAAAACATTGAAGCGCGCGTGGAGTGCTTTGACTTGCCAGAGAACATCAAGGTTACGTTGCTCCCCAAAAAGTCGCGCGGGCAAGAGGCGCGCCTGACGCTGACTTTGCGTTACGGCAACGAAAACACTTTGAAAGGTCTCGAGCCCGCCGCCGGTTTCCTCGACGACCTTATGCTGCGCGGCACGAAGAAGCTTTCGTATCAACAGTTCCGTGATGAACTGGACCGTTTGGGAGCAACCTTGGGCGCAGGGTTCGGCGGCGGTGGTCGGCGCGGTGGTGGCCGTCTCGGCGGTGGCGGCGGAGGCGGAGGTCTCGGCGCCGTGAGCTTCTCTGTTCAAGCGAAGCATGACACGATGCCCGCCGCGCTTGAACTTCTTCGCCAGGTCTTGCGCGAACCGCTTCTGCCAAAAGACGAGTTTGAGATCATGAAACGCGAGCGCGTCGCCAACCTTGAGCAGATGAAAACCGAGCCGGCGACGCTTGCGCCACGTCTGCTGCAGCGGCTGTTGAATCCGTATTCCCCCGACGATGTCCGCTACATTCCAACCATCGACGAATCCATCGAGCGCGCCAGGTCCGTGTCCTACGAACAGGTCACAAAGCTATACAACGATTATCTCGGGTCACAGGCAGGGGAACTAACCATCGTCGGAGATTTCGATAAGGAAGCCTGCTTGAAAATTCTGGAAAAAGCCCTCGCCGGCTGGAAGGCGCCCAGGCAATACGCGCGCATTTCGTCGCCCATGAAGGCCATAGTTCCCGCCTCACAACACAGCATCAATACTCCCGATAAGGCCAACGCGACTTTCACCGCGGGACTATTGTTCTTCTTGCGCGACGATGAACCCGACTATCCGGCGCTCGCCATGGCCAATTACATTCTCGGGGCCGGCACGCTCTCGTCGCGTTTGGGCGTGCGCATTCGCCAAAAGGAAGGCTTGTCCTACGGCGTCACATCCGGCCTTGGCGTCTCCTCCCAGGACCGTCGCGCTAGCTTCACCATTTCCGCCATCGTTAATCCCCAGAACCTCCCCCGTCTTCGCGTCTGCGCCATCGAGGAACTTGAGCGCATGCTCCGTGACGGGGTCACCGCGGAAGAACTCGACAAAGCGCGCGAAGGTTATTTGCAGTCGCTGAAGGTCGGCCGTTCCAGCGACGCCGCTCTGGCTGGCGTCCTCGGCAGCCTGCGCCATCTCGGGCGCACCATGCTTTGGGAAGCTGACTTCGAAAAGAAAATCGCCGCCCTCACGGCGGAACAGATCAGCGCCGCGATGAAACGCCACATCGATCCGAAGAAACTTGTCATCGTTGCTGCTGGTGATTTCACCGATGAGCAAAAACCCACAGCCGCCCAGTAATCAAACGGATTCTTGGGCGCGGATGCGCCGATGTCTGCTAATGTTGCTGGCGGGCGCCATTCCCGCGGTCGCGCAAGCGCCGTTGAGCCCGGAGGATTACAATCAGTGGAAGCAAGCGTTAAACGCAGCGGCCACACCCGTGAAGCACATCACCGCTCCGCGCGGATTCGAGGTGGAACTGTTGCGAGAGGCGCGGCCGGAGGAAGGGTCGTGGGTGAGCATGGCGTTCGACGGCAAAGGGCGAATCATCATCGCCCGGGAGAGTCGTGGCCTGTTGCGCTTCACGCCAGGCAGCGATGGGCCGGCGGAATTGTTCGCGACGAACCTGCTCGAATGTCGAGGACTGCTCTTTGCATTTGACGCGCTTTACGCGAATGCGAACAACTCCAAGGGCCTGTACCGATTGCGCGATACGGATGCGGACGATCATTTCGACGAAGTGCAGTTGCTAAAAGAGACTGCCGGCAGTGTTGGCCACGGCCGCAACGACTTGGTGCTTGGGCCGGACAATTACATTTACCTTGCACATGGGGATGATGTCGGGTTGCCGAAGGATGCAGACGGTTCGATGTTTCCACGTTTTGCGCCGGACCGGTTGCTTGCGTGCGAATGGGAAGGGAATTTGTACGGCGCTGGTGTCCCGTGGCCTGGAGGGCACATCATCCGAACCGATCGCGATGGCCGCACCTGGCAGCTGATAGCCGGCGGTTTGCGCAACCCATTCGGGTTGGACTTCAACGCCGATGGTGAACTCTTCACCTACGACGCGGATTTAGAATGGGACATTGGCTTGCCGTGGTATCATCCGACGCGCGTATTGCACCTTGTGCCCGGCGCGGACTACGGCTGGCGGCGAGACGCCGCAACGCTGCCGACCTTTCCGCCCGATACGCGGCCTGCGGTCACGGAAATCGGGAAGGGCTCGCCGACCGCCGTCCGTTTTGGGCGCCGCAGCAATTTTCCTGCGGAGTATCGCGATGATTGCCTGTTTATTTTGGATTGGGCGTATGGGCGAATCCTCGCGGTGCGACTAACTCCCGAAGGCGCCAGCTATCGCGGCGACGTGGAAACATTCGTACAGGGCAAACCCTTGAATCTGACGGACCTGGAATTCGGACCGGATGGGGCGCTCTACTTCATTACCGGCGGACGCAAAACGCAGTCGGCGTTGTATCGCGTACGTTACACCGGACCGTTCGTCACATTGGCAAGCGAGCCTAAAAAGCCAGGGGCAGCACTGCGAAAGCTGCGCCGAAGCC
This sequence comes from Verrucomicrobiia bacterium, assembly GCA_035275085.1. GTDB lineage: Bacteria > Verrucomicrobiota > Verrucomicrobiia > Limisphaerales > DATENK01 > DATENK01. The sequence goes on from DATENK010000255.1 coordinate 4,165, forward strand.
TGGAAGCACACGCGGTGACGCTCGAACACGCGTGGGCGCACCTTGACCACTCCGATTCGTGGATTCGTTATGCTGCGCGAACCGCGCTCGAGCGCCAGCCGGTCGACTTGTGGCAGGAACGCGCTTTAAAGGGCGAGAAACCCGAAGCGCTGCTCGCTTTGGCGCGGGTCGGGGAAGCGCACGCCCGAGTTCTGTCGGCACTCAATCAGATTTCGTTCACGGGGCTTAACCGGGACGACCGGATCACAATACTACGCACGTACGCTGTTAGTTTTATCCGTGTTGGCAAACCTGAAGCGAAACGGGCAAGCGGGATCGCGCGACGACTCGCCGCGGATTATCCGGATCGCGATGGGAGCGTAAATCAGCAACTCTGTGAGTTGCTGGTATATCTTGAAGCGGAGGACGTGGTCGCCAAAACCTTGCCATTGCTTCGGCAGGCCAGCACGCCGCCAGAGAAGTTATTTTACCTGAATGCGTTACGGCTGGTTCGCAGTGGCTGGACACTGCCACAAAGGAAAGCGTATTTCGAAACTCTGCGTGACGCGCGATCCCTTCCCGGAGCGCACTACGTCCCGCTGGTCGTGCAGTACATCAGGCGCGATGCAGAAAAAAGCCTGACCGAAAATGAAAAAGTGATGCTCAAAGATCTGCTGAGCGCGGAAGCGCCTGCGACTGCCATCATCGCCCCGGATCCGAATCGCAAGTTCGTAAAGGCGTGGAACCTGAGCGACCTTGAGGCAGTGCTGGCATCCGTGAACTCGAGCCGCGATCGTCAAAGGGGGAAACGATTGTTTCAAAGTGCCTGCGCGTCCTGTCACGTCTACGCTGGTCAAGGCACTCCGATCGGCCCGGAACTGACCAGCGTCGCCGCGCGTTTTCCGCGACGTGACCTGCTCGAGTCCATTCTCGATCCCTCGAAAGTGGTGGCCGAGCTCTATCGCAACATCACCATCACCACGAAAAATGGCATGATCCGCGAAGGCCGTTTCATCGCCGAGGACGACAGCAGCATCACGCTCGCCACGAACCCGACCGAACCGAACGAGCGCTGGCGCGTCCGAAAAACTGATCTCGCGTCACGGCAAATCTCGGAGCTTTCCAGCATGCCGACAGGGTTGCTGGATGTGTTCGAGCGGGAAGAGATTCTCGATTTGATGGCGTTCCTGGAATTTGGGGAGTAGCGATGTTCATTCAACGGGCACAGCGAATATTTGGTTTGAACCGTCGATTCGTCGCATGAAAGCGATTTTTTTTCCGTCCGGCGAAAATACGCACGCCTCGGGGCGTGGCGCGCGGGTATCATCACTCCGAGGAGTGAGGCGATGCGCTCTTCCGGAAGGGACCTCAGTGATGCATACGCTATTATCCATCACGTGCACTATCCGTTTCCCGTCGGGGCTCCAGGTAAAGGCCGACGCGATGTCGAATGTGTTCCGGGTGATCTGCTCCGGTGGTCCGCCCTTAAGCGAGATGGTCCACAACTGCACGATGCCGGTGTCGTCCCTCATCAGAAAGGCGATGCGAGCGCCGTCCGGAGAACTGCGCAGCCAATGGCGCGGTCCTTGTAAGCCAGGAAATTTTCGCTGTGCGGTGAAAGTGAGCCTCCGCTGGATGCAGTCCTTCGGAGGACAAGGCATGCGTGTCTCGGTGCCGGCCAGCGGACCGTCACCCGGCTGCGTAAGGTCGTCAGGTAAATCGACAATGAATACTTCAGAAATAGTCTCGTTATTCATCGTGACGACGTGGCCCTGGAAGGCGAGCGCCTTATGATTGGTGCCGACCCAGGCCTCCTCGAAAGCTTTTTTGATCTGGTCGGAGCCGGGCTTCGGGTTCGCAACCGTGCGGGTCACGAGAACACTGAAATATTGGCCATCATGATTGCGCGGATGATCGCGGGTGACGCGCACGGGGCGCGGAATGCTGACGCCGACGTTGCGGACACCCTGGAGCAGATGGTCTTCGTACGTGAAGCTGATCCATTGTCCCATTGCGTCCCAGACATGCACGTGTGAACCGCCGCGCAACGCGCCCGGTGTGAATGGAGGGGTAAGATCGCGCGCATCGAGATTTATCGGCGCGGCCGTTGTATCGGTGCGCACGACGACGCCTTGCCGATGAGATGGTCCATATCGCCAATCCGGCGTGGGATGCTCCGGCCCGAGGATAAAGGCGACTTTGTTCTCGCGCGGATGGAAGATCGGCACGCCGCAGTGCGCGCCGTTGGTCGCGCGATATAAGACACGCACTTCGGCAGTTTGGACATTGACCATGGCAATGGTGTCGCCATCGAATTGTTCACCGGCGGCATCGCTGCGGGTGTCGTAAGCAATCCATTGGCTGTCGGAGGACCAGACGCCGGTGTTGGCAAGCACGCGCCCGCCGGGGCCGTGCGTAATCTGCTTTTCGGCCTGGATCATGACGACGCTGAATAATAGACAATTGATGCTAAGGAACAGGCGCATTTTTCAGACGCTGGCGTTCGGCAGCCTTGGCGAAAGGGAAATACACAAGCATGGCGATCACGAGCGAGAGGACGCCCCAGACCGCGGCGCGCCAGTCGCCGCCAGAAACCAGGTAGTGGCCGATGATCGGCGGCGTGGTCCAGGGAACGTTGACCAGTGGTTTGTTGATGAGGTTCCAGTGCATCAGCAGGTACGTGCCGGTGGTGAGGATCAGCGCGTTGAGAATATACGGGACCATGAAAATGGGATTAAGGACAATCGGAAAGCCGAAGAAGATCGGTTCGTTGATTTGGAAAATTTGCGTGGGCAGAGAAATGCGGCTGACTTTTCGGAATGCGGGGTCGCGCGAGTTGAACATGATCAGCGCGAGCGCGATGGTCGCGCCCGTCCCGCCAACGTTGAC
>DATENK010000256.1:0-2866 GCA_035275085.1 Verrucomicrobiia bacterium
CCTTCACGCGCGGATAAAATCGAAAATCGCTCTCGCAGCAGCTTTGCCTTGGCTATCGGCCCGCGCGCGCGCTGAAGATTTTGGAATAACTCGGCCGATTCGAGAATGCTGAATGGTTGCGGTGTCGTTCGGCCATCGAGAAGTTCAAAGGCGCTTTTGCCAGCGTCGCCATGTTTGCTGGCGATTCCATGAAACTCCGAATCGCCGATTTTCGTTGCGTCCTGCAGCGCGCGGAAGATTACGGCCCATCCAACTTGCAATATGCGCGGATCGCTTTGGGAAAATGCTCTGCCGGTGAAGTACGTAGTCGTAATCGAAAGCTGCTCACTTGTTAGGCTACGGAGGTAATCGGACAGCAACCGAATCTTCCCCAGTTTTGCCGGAGTCGCACCGATGTCTTCACCGACCTGGGCGAAATCCAGAAATTCGGATTGAGGCGTCGACTTGTTGGGACGTCGCGCCACGCTGGAATTTCCGGGCAGGGATTCCGGTGCGATATTTCCCAGTCCGAAGTGCAGTTCCATTTGGTTTTCTTCACTCAGCGCCCATGCCTCCAATCCGCGTGCGCGAAGATCGGAGGCAAAAGCTGCGGCAAAACCATGGAGCGTCAACACTCGGCGCGGCTGCACCAAATTTACGTATCGAAGCAAATCGTCGTAGTCCGCGTGATCCGATAGAGGAAATGCCGCATCGACCTGGTATCGATACACCGCGTGAGGATCGACAGCCCATCCACTGATCATCGCTACCCGTTTGCGCGGGATCTTCTCCAGCATGGGCGAGTGGTTCGCGCTGGGTGGACAGATCAACACTTTACCGGCTACGTCGTTCCGATTGTATCGTACATATTTGCAAAACGATTGCCCCAACTGTTCGTAGATGCGCGTCATTCGATAAACCGAACCGTGCAGCATTGGGCTCAAACCGGCGCCCTCGAGCGCGCAGAGGATTTCCTGCGCCTTGCCTAACGAGTAACCCAGGAGCACCGGTACTTCGCCTGCATCGATCGTCTCGCTGCAGAACGCGACCATTCGATCGATCACCTCTTTCGTGGGCGGGAACCGATAGCGCGGCACCCCGAAGGTTGTTTCCATCACAAGAGTGTCAGCACGGTGCCATTCTGCCTGCTCGGCGGACCTGCCAGGGCGCAGCTTCAAATCGCCGGTGTACAGCAGCGTCTGCTCCCCGGCGAAAACAAGGCACTGCGCCGAGCCAAAGATATGCCCGGCAGGTAACAACATGACATCGACGTTGCGAATAGATCGCCTTTCCCCAAAGGGCAGTGAATGTTCAACGCGCGAGCCCGGCAAGCGGACCTGCATGAGGCGTGCTGTGCGCTCGGAAACGACTACTTCCTGATGCGGCGCGATGTGATCACTATGCGCGTGCGAAACGAACGCGAAACGTTTTGCGTCCCATGGGTCCAGCCAGAAATCTTGTTGCGGCAAGTAAACACCTCGCTCGTAGCGAACGTCGATCACGCAGAAAATTACTTCGCAATTTGCGTGAGTTCCATAGCGCCGCTGATTTCAATGAGCGCCATGGGTTGCGCGTTGACACCTGCCTCGAGGAGCCGCTTTATTACGGAGGTGAGATTCGCCGCCGCATTTCTAATTCTGACTTGTCTGGTTGTTTCCGCTCCCGCGAAGGGTGCACGGGAGGAACCCAAAGTCATCGAGAAAGTCACGCCGCTGCCGATGGCATTGGACCCAAATTTCGAGTTTCGAAAAACCAAGCTCTTCTTCATGAGTGAGAAAGGGCTAAAACCGAGTGAGAGGGCACACCAAGAGACGAGCAAGGTTGGCGGGAAGTCGAATTCGCCGAACCAGAAAACTTCTACGCTTCAAGATGCGCCGATCGTTTTTGAGAGGCAATACCGTCTGTACGGCGCAGTCACCCGGGTCGATCAACGGCAGCGTTTCGGTGACTATTTCGATTTTTTTTGGCGGGCCAAACGCCCTTCGGATGTCACCGTGCGTCTGGAATACCGCCAGGAGAAATTGCACGAACACGTCCAGGCGCAGGAGATCACATATGGAAACGTGCGCGGCACTCACAAGACTGAATTCAGGGTGATCGGCGACGACTACTTTGATGACGGCCGAGTGATTGCATGGCGATGCCTTTTAATCGCGAATGGCCGAATCGTGGCTGAAAACCGCTCGTTTCTGTGGGAATGAATGCGGCAGCGGGCGCGCCCTGGTGTGTGGCTCATGGTCACGCCGTGCCTCGAAGCTCGAGGCGATGCGGCTCATTAAGCCCTGCATTCCGAATCAGTTGATGAAAGATTTTCCCTGCCCGGGCAGGTTTGACAGCATGGGTTTCGGGCTGGTATCGTTTGAAAGAGTAACTGTGGACTCGTCTATTCAAGTTGGGGTAAGAGGGCCGACCGTATGGGTGAAAGTGGAGGGTAAAGGTAGTTTCCTCAATAGCGGAAACCTCAAGGAGTTCGCGCGCGAAATGTTGGACCGCGGTTATCGCGAATTTGTGGTCGATTTGGCGGATTGCGCCATGATGGATTCCACTTTCATGGGGACCATGGCTAGCGTGGCGTTGCGACTAAAGGAACTTGGGCGTGGCCACCTTCACGTTGTTCATTGCGGCAATCGCAGTCAGCAACTTCTATCCGGGCTCGGATTGGATCAGATATTCGATATCCACAGCGATGGCACCGGTTCACCCGAATGTGATGCGCTTGAACAAGCCTCCAGAAGCCAGACGTCAGATTCCCGAAAAAGGGAGCAGACAGAGACCATGCTCGAAGCACATGAAGCGCTTTGCGAGGCGGCGCCGGAAAACATATTTCGCTTTAAGGACGTTCTCGATTTCCTAAGACAAGATCTTCATCACGAGACGTCTTCGAAGT
>DATENK010000257.1:0-3354 GCA_035275085.1 Verrucomicrobiia bacterium
CCTTGCTGATCCTGAATACCGTTGCATTTGGGCAACCGGCTGATGTCGAGGTCCGCTTTGGGGAGCGGCTGGGACCGATGCGGATCGAGCGAATGGCGCTGGGACAGGGCGGTTTATCGGAGGAACCGATGTGGCAGGATCGAATTGCGGAGATACGCGGGCTGCGGCCAGGTGTAATCCGGCTGTTCATCCAGGAGTATTTCGATTTGATGCCGGAGAGAGGACGCTATCATTTCGAGACGCTGGATCGTTCCGTGGATACAATTCTCCAGACTGGCGCGCAACCGGTGATGTGCATCTGCTTTAAGCCGACCGTTCTCTTTCCGAAGATCGATCATGACATTGTCGAGCCGAACGATTATGCCGCGTGGGAGGAACTCATCTTCAATCTGGTGAGGCATTACCATGAGCGCGGAAAGCCTCTTCAATTCTGGGAGGTGGCGAACGAGCCGGATATCGGCGAGAGCGGCGGGTGTCCGTATCGGTTCAAGCCGGACAGTTACGCGCGTTATTACCTGCACACGGTTGCGGCGATCTTGAGGGCGGACCCGCAAGCGCATGTCGGCGGCCCGGCGCTGGCGTCGGTGCGGTCGCCGATCCTGCCGGCGCTGCTTGATCTTTGCGACACGAACGACGTGCCGCTGCACTTTCTTTCCTGGCACATCTACAGCAGCAGTCCCAAAGCCGTTCGTGACACGATCACTTACGCGAAAGGTTTGCTGGCGAAGCATCCGCGTCTTAAACCCGAGACGATGCTGAATGAATGGAACATGGACCTGACCAACCCGCCGCTGGATCCCCGGTTCCAGCCGTGTTTTATCAGTGAAGTGATCTGGCAAATGAAAGACGCGGAGCTGGATTACTCGTGTTACTATCACATTCGCGATTGGCAGGCCGAGCCTCAGCGATACGCAAGGTTCATGTCAGCGCAGGGAGTGGCCTTTATGGCGCGGTGGTGGAACCGCATGCCACAGTTCGATGGATTGTTCGACTACCAGAATAATCCGCGGCCGTCTTATTTTGCCTTCAAGGTGCTCTCGCGCCTCGCGGGGGAACGGTTGGCGGTTGTTTCAACCAACCTGCACGGCTTCGCGGCGCACGACGACCAACTTCGGATGTATAACGTCATGCTCTGGAATTTTTCACCAGCAGAATTAACCGCGCGGGTGATGTTTGCCGATCTGCCGGGCGACCTGCGTCTTCGGCATCTTAGCCTTGACGCGCGCAGCGGCAACAACGATGAAAACGCACGCCTGCGCCCCGAGGCACCGCAACGGATCAAGAAAGGGAACTACGCGTTCGAAACGAAATTCGAGCCGTATGGCGTCCAATTCTGGATGTTGGAATAATTATAATTACTGGCTCGGGCTGACCAGTCGGTAAAAGCGGCTCGTGAGGCCGGGTGGGAGATTGTCTGGGTACGTAACGGTGTGCGTTGTGCCCTGTGACGGGATAGGGACCAGATTCTGCCACGAGCCGCTGCCGAGAGAATCGCGGTATTGGATGGTGTAACTCTTGTTAGCGACGGCGGTGAAGCGGAGGGTGGCCGTGGTGCTGGTCACGGAGACAACTTGCAGGGCCAATTTGCTGTTCGCATCTCGTGGATCGGTCCCAGCGAGGTACTCGTCCAGGTTTTTTGCGCCGTCGCCATCAGCGTCCTGTTGCGCGTCGGCGGAGTTCAGGCGATCGAAGCCTTGGGCGATCTCGTAGCTGTCCGGCATACCGTCGCCGTCCGTATCCACGCTGCCGACGGTCCATGTCTTCGAGCGCGTGACGACTGCGTCTGCGCCGAAACGCGGATCGTCCTGATAAAGGCCGGAATCGCGTTTGCCCGTCACTTCCACGTAGTGGGGGCCTTGCGAAAGATTGTTCAGCACGATGGGCGTCGTCATTGGAGTTTCCGCGCTCCAGGTACCCCCATCCAACCGCCATTTATAATGCGTGTAACCGGAACCGAGCGGGAAGTTCGCCGGGCCATTCGGTATGCCGTTGCCGGTCCGCAACAAGCCAATCGTTAGCGTCGCGTTGGACTGCGTGGTGGAACCATTAGGTTCGCCAGAAATGGAAACGCCGATCGGAACGACGCCACCTTTGTCGCGCCCGTTCGGTCCACTACCAATGGCAGGCGAACCTGGCTGAGGCCGGAACCAATCTTTCATCACCTGCGCCGAAGCCCAGTCGCTGAAGAAAGTTTCTGAAAGCTGAGGGATATGAGTCAGGTCCGGATTATCGGTGGTATTGTTTCCGCCAGCGCCGGTCCAAGAGAGGTTTGCGGGGAAAATGTTGTTGGTGAAGGTCACCGCCGAGTTAGTGTAGAAGCGCGTCAATTTCTCCGCGTCATAAAAGATGTTTCCTTCCAAGTACGTTCCCGCCGCTTCCGAGAAGTCTTCATCCGCTAAAGCGATAATAGCGCCATCGCTATCGGTCCCGCCGGTTTTGGTTTGGTGAACCACGGTGTTGTTGATGAGGGTCGAGAAGTTTCCGCCTTTCGCCATTGCTGCGTGGTCACAATCGTAAAATAAATTGCCGATTACGGTAATGTCTGACAGTTGCCCGTTCTCGGGGCCGCCGCTGACCCCGCTCGCCGTATCGGGCGAACCGTTTTTATGCGTGTGCAGAAAGATATTCCCTTCCACCCAGGCATCGGTGCCATCCAGGTCCAATTCATCATCGGTGGCGCCGCCAAAGACATTGTTGATGAAATGGACAATCGGCCCAGGGCGATTGCCACCGCTGAAATCGACGACGTCATTGTAGCCAATCGGCTTGCCGAAATAGTTGCGCTGGAAAATCGCGTGTCCTCCAGATTTGATACCTCCGGTGCCGTGCACAATCTCGAAGCTGCTGGTCGCGTCCGGGAACACACAATTCTGAACGATGAATGAAGCGCCGTCCACGTGCAGGTATGAGTCGGCCGTGTTACCGAAGGTGAGATGATCGAAAAAGACGGTGCCGGCGCTCACCTGAATGCAGGGGTCTTGCGAAGTGAACTCAAACCGCGCGTATTCGATACGAGTCTCGGGCGAGCCTACTGCGCCGTTGATCGTAAGGCCAACCCACGTGCCGGTATTGGATGGCGAGCGCGTAAAGAGAATGGGCGCGTTGCTGGTCCCCACCGCGAGCAAGCGTCCGCCATTGGCGACAGTCATGCGCGTTCCGCTGTCGAAACAAACGTTGACGCCTGCGCCAATGGTAAGCGTTGCGCCTGCGGAAATCGTCACCGAACTGGTCACGATGTAATGGGAGCCGCTCGCCCAAACCGTATCGGTCGCGATCGTTCCGCCCACGTTAACGACCGGCGCCTGGCGGATGCCGCTGCCGATGTTCGAGTACGGCGAGATCCCGACGTAATTC
>DATENK010000258.1:0-6344 GCA_035275085.1 Verrucomicrobiia bacterium
GTTGGCGGCGCGGCTTTGTCCGCAGCGCCGGTCTGTTTGTCGCTTCCTAAAAATGCCAGCAACGCAAAAGCCGGCAACGATCGCTTCCACAGAGGATTGTTCATACCTGTTCCTTTCATTGAGGCGGCAGGTGATATCCACCCACTGCCTAAAACTGTTCCGAGCACGAGCACCCCGGGGCAAAACATTTTGGCGAGCGCAATTCGGACCTTGTTGCGAGGATGCCACGGTCCCTTCCGCAATTCCAATAGGCGCTGCACGCGCCGTCCCAACCCGGAGCGAAAACCGTCCCCGCCGATGCTCGACCCGCGGAGTGGGGCGTGGTCTATGAGCTTACCCATAGCCAACAAGCATTCCGCCAAAATGGACGGACCGTTCGGAAAGAGCAGACTTGCTTCGTCCGCGGCTGCCTCGCTGGCCTCCTGCAATCGACGCCGCGCAAGCCAAACCATCGGATGCCACCACAGAAGCATGACCGTGAAATCAGCAAGCAATTGCCACCAACTGTCTCGTGCCGCCAGATGTGCCAACTCATGGGCAAGAATCACCTCCCGGTGCGCCGCCAAATGTTCCGCTCCAAAATCCGGCGGCAGCCCGATGACTCGGCGCACAAGCCCAAACGCGATCGGGGCCCTGAAACGTGCGGACTCGATAATCCGAATGCCACCCCGAATGGCCATCTGACCAGATAATTCCCGGACGACGCGTATTAGGGCGGGGTCGATGACGTCTGTGCTTCTCGCGCAGATAACCAGCATGATCGTCCGCGTAACCACAATCCGACACAGCAAAATGCTAGTCCCTGCAACCCACACACACATGAGCGCCAATACGATCGGTCGGGGTCTATTTTTTGCGGCAGCAGGTTTGACCGCCGTTTGCATCGCCGCGGGAGCAATGTGCATGAATGGTTCTGGCGATGCTATCGCAGGCGTTGCGGTGGAAATCTGCTCGAACCGCGGCGCGGCGCGAGTGTCTTTGGATGGCCCGGACCGGCGCACAGTTTCGCCCAGCAAACGGCCAAGCCCGCTCAACTCCAAACCGGTCACGAGCAATACGCTGAGTATGCAAACCTGCCAGAGCGTTCGCCGCCCGGGCGCAGAACCCATCAGCGCTTCACAGCCGAGGACTATCAGGCAGACAACCGCGACTTCAGCCGCGAGCAAACCCGTCATTTTGAGAACTGTGAACGCCGGGTTCATTTCGATTTTTTCTTCTCGGCGATCAATTGCTCGATCTTTGCCAATTCTTCGCGGCTGACCTCGCGCGTGCTCAACAAGTGATTCACGGCGTCAAGCAGGCTTCCTTCAAACAAGCGGTCGACCAGGTGATTGGCCATTCGATGCGAAACGTCTTGCGGTTTCACTTTTGGCCGGTAAACAAATGAACGCCCTTCCGGCCGATGGCTCACCAGGCCGCGCGCATCCATTTTCCGCAACATCGTACCCACCGTGGTGTAGGCCAATTCCACGCCGGTGAGATCCTCGATTACGTCGGCAACCGTCGCCTCGCCACGTTCCCACAAAATCTTGAGGATCTGCAGTTGAAGATCGCCGACCCGATGAATCCTGGTTGCACCCATATTGCGGAGTCATATTTACTACCTCGGTAGTAATTGTCAAGTCTTTTTCAGTTTCAATCCGCGCCGGCCCCACGACGGGGAACTTACCTACTTCACGACCAGGTTCATTTCGCGGTGAAATCGGCGCGGTAAAAAGGATTATGAAAATTATTTGCATCATCGGGATTGTTCTCACCGCGTTGACTTTCAGCTCTCCGGCTTCTGGGCCCCACGGCACCCAAGGCGGCTGGGCCATTGACGATTCCGGCAATATCTTGCTGACCGACGCTGTCGCCGACCGCATGGCGCAAAGCGGCGCCGGATGGATCAGGCTGAACTTCCGACTCGGCCCGTATTCGTCAGACACATCGGCCTTCTACGCCGCGTACGACACCATCGTGAATCGTTTGCGCAGCCGCGGTTTGCAGATCATCGGCCTGATGTCGAACGAAAGCTGGCCCGGTTCACAATCCAATTGGCAGGCCAACAACTGGGAAAATACGGGCGGCGATGGCTACAATGGATTCATCGATCAGTTCGGCTACGCTTTCGCGCGGATGGCGGCGCACTGGCAATCACAAATCAAATATTGGGAGATTTGGAACGAGCCCGATTGCTGGAGCAGCAACCCTTCCCCCGGCGTGTATGTCGGCTGCTCGTACATTTACCCGTCGAACTTCGGCGCGCTGCTCACGCACTGCCATTCACAAGTGCACTACTACAACAATATCCCGGTGCAAGTCATCTCCGGCGGATTGTTTGCGCACGATATCGCGGGATTCAGTTGGAACAGCTCAGGAGCGCAATACCTCGACTCGACTTACAGCACTTGCATTAATAACACTGGCAAGTTCGCATGGGCTCTGGCGACGTACGGCAGTTATCCGCTCGACGGTAGTGGGCACCATATCTACATCAACCAGGGCGGCACATTAAACACCACCTGGTTCGGAAACTACCTGGATTACGTGCATAATGTCGTCACTGCCTGGGAAGGCGCCGGCTCCCCGAAGAAAACCTTTCTCACTGAGTGGGGTTGGACGACCGCAAGCGTGAACGAGACCACGCAAGGGAATAACATCAACAGCGCCTTCAATGTCATCAAAGGCCGCAGCTTCGTCCGTTGCGGCCTGCAATTTCAGCTTGAGGACAATCCAGCCGGGAATATGTATTACGGCTTATTTCGCCCCAATCTCACCAAGAAGCCATCATGGACTCAATTTAACAATCAAACGACTTATCAAGGCAAACGCTCCAATGGCGCAACCGTCACGGCCATCCTGAACAAGTTCAACAGCTCCGGCGGCATTGCTTCCAACGGCTCGCCCTTTGACAATGGCGGCAGCGCCTGGGCGCATTTCTGGGATTACGGCTACGTGCAGGATTTCGACGGCGGAAGCGTCGGCAAGTGCGCTATCTTCGATACCGGCTTTCGCGTGCAGATGGGCTTTTGGACCACGTACTTGCAAGGCAATAACCACACGCGCCTCCGTTTTCCAACCTCGGACGAATACGGCTACGCCGCCGGCACGCGCCAGGACTTTCAGGGCGGTTACATGACGTGGACGCCAACTCAGGGCGTGCAGGTGTTCTATTTCTGAGTTGATTCCGAACGTCGCATCGATCGTACGTCCGCGGGGGTCAGGCGCGAAGCTTATTGCACCAATGCGACCCTGTAGAAGCGTTTTTCCGCACCGCCGGTTGTGTCCGTGGCAGACGCGGTTGCACCTGAGGCCGTGATGACCTGACCGAGAGAAGTCCAATTGCCGGCCTGGAGATCGGGTTTGTATTCGACGCGGTATGATTTGCCGGATTCGGCGCGCCAGATCAGTTGGCGCTGACCCGTGCTGACGGAAGTTATTGTGAGGACTTCCAAGACGGATTGGCCGTTCGTCGGATTCGTTCCCGCAAGATATTCGGCGAGATCAGTTTGCCCGTCCTCGTCAAAGTCGCCCCCGCCATCGCGGTCCACGCTGCCAAAGTAAGTTTGTTCCCACGAATCCGGCATGCCGTCGTTATCAAAATCGCCTTCGCCGAGTTTCAACAGGAACACATCGCGCGTATCATTAAAATCATTCGCGACGAAATCGCCTGCAAAACTTTGGAAGACCAGCGTGCGGCCATCGGGCCCGAGCACGGGAAGCGAAGCGGAGCCACTGCCGTAACCTGTATTGCCGCGGCTGCCAGTAATACGCATGGTCAAGCCCTGCAGCCGATCGTACACATACAAATTGTTCCACCCATTTGCCGCGTCCGTGGTAAGGTTTGTGGCTTTGCTTGTATACGCGACAAAACGGCCGTCGGCGCTGATTAGCGGCCGGGTCGTGTCACTGTTGCCCCCACCTGTCCCATTGACGTTGCGCGTCACAAACGTGGCTTGCCCGGTCACCATATCTTTTAGTTCCACCTGTCGCATAGTCGACACAGCTTTCTCGTAGACAACGAATCGCCCGTCAGCCGACACCGACGGGTTGAGGCAGTTTGTGCAAACAAGCGCGTTTGTTCCCGAGAAAATCGAATAACGGTTTACACCAGGCACAGGTCCTGGCGGTGCGCCATAAACAACGAATTCGCTATTCTGGCTAAACACAGATCCCCTGAGGTAAGAACCGCTGATCGTGGTGTGCTGCGCAGTAGACAGATCGGCAATCATTAGACTGCTGCTACTGCTCGTCGTCTTCACGTATGTTACATAACGGCCATTCGGACTAATCAGCGGCTCGATCGAAGAGCCGGACGGCGTGACGTTCGTTTGCACGCCAGTCTGCATGTCGGCCACCACCACGAAGTTGTTTGATGGATATGCGATCACCTGCCCATTGGCTGACAGGGAAAATCCAAAATAGGGCGTGGCCGGCGGAAAGCTGTACGTCGTTTGGACGTCGCTCATGATCGCCACTGTCTCTCCGGTATCCAGGTCTTTGCGGAGGATGCTTGCGCTGCGCGACGACACCAAACCCAGCAAGGCGTAGCGACCATTTGCGCTCAAGATGCCATGCCGGACAGAATTACTTGAGCTGAACAACCCGTTCTCGTTTGTGCTCAACACTGTTGTGCGCCCGTTCGTCAGATCCCGCAGAAAAGCGTCCGGCCAACGGTTTGTATCACCAGCAACGAGCGTGCTGTCGCCGCTCAACATCAACACGCGATTGCCATCCGCGCTGACACAGGAATTTGTAATCCCGGCCGGGCCCAGGGGCATCGATGAAGGACTACTTGGATGGGCGCGCGAGATCAGGCGAGTCTCCCCCGACGCAACGAAATGAATAAAAACGTCGCTCGCCTGATTGCGATCATCGGCCACAAGGTCGCCCTCCGGGCTATCGAAGAGCAGAAACTGCGAGGCCGGATCGATCACGATCGAGCTGCCGGCGTGATCGTTCGTGCTTGGAGCGCCGGATGATGTCTGGGTAATACGGCGCAACTGCGACGTCACTGTGTTCCGGTAATAGATTTGATACGGCACGTTGTTGGTGCCGGCAAGAAACGCCAGGATCGACCCGTCCTCACTCACTACGGGTGAATGCGCAATATCCGCGCCGCTTACAATCGTGCGCGTGTCTGACTGGCGGTCCCACAATATTACGCGGTTGGTTTCATCGTAAGTCACGAATCGCCCATCGCTGCTCATGTGAACCGGCGTCCCCACCCGTGCTCTCACTGCCAGCACCACATTGCTGTCTGCCTGACGGTCATAAAAGTGGACTGTCGCGGAGGGAAACGACGGGAACTCGACTTTATAAAGTACAAAGGCTCCATCACGAGACATCATCGCCGCGACGCAATTATAAAGCGCGGGTCCACCGCTGCCCCCGGCAGGTATTGTATTGCTGTGCCGAATCCAACTGGTGTTGCCCGCCGCCACATCACGCAGGTAAACTTCCTGATAACCATTGGTGCGGCTGTTCAAGGCGACATTTGTCGACGTGCTCGTGAACAGGACGTAATTCCCGTCCGCCGTGATCGCATTGACCTCGGATCTTCCATTTGCGGTGTTTCCGCCATCGAGCGCCACACTCACCAGCACCGTTCGATTGCTCAGCGTATCGCGCAGGAAAACGTCAGATTCGTTGTTGCCATCGGCTTCGGCGGTCAGGTTCGTCCCAAAGCTTTCGAAGGCGATCCAGCGACCATCGGCGGACATTCGCGGTTTGTCGGATAGTGGCAGGTTCCGCGTCGCCGATGGATTCGGCACGCTGCTGCCGTCCATGCCTGCGCTCACCATAGAAAGCGTCCCCGCACTTGCATCCATAAGGAAGATGTCTGTCCCAACATTGTTATCCAAATTGGGCTGCAAGTCGCTGGCGGCGCTTGCGAAAGCGATCCATTGGCCGTTTGAGGAAATCGATGGCGAAGCGGAATTGGCATTGGCGCCGCCGGTTCCGCTGGCTGCCCGTGAAATCAGAAGCGTTTCTCCCGTCAACAAATCGTAGCGGAATACATCGAGATACGAGGCAAGGTTGTCGTCCGTGGTGAGGTTCTTTGCGCTGCTGACAAACACCAGGTATCTCCCGTCCGCCGAAAGCACCGGCAGGTACGAAGGTGCACTGGCAGAAATGCAAGTTGCACCGGCAACCGAGACGGGAGCTGGTGCGGCCGCGTGCGCCACGGTATGAACCGCCAGCCCGCAAACAACTGGAAACAATACTTCAATCTTCATGATCCCCCCCTCAATTTGGCTTCAGGAAATGGATAACACCGTTTTCTTCCGGACCGGGCGCAAAATAGGGCACTTGGTTCGCGCTCGAAATGAATTCGACACGGCCATCATTGGCGAGAAGGT
>DATENK010000259.1:0-9030 GCA_035275085.1 Verrucomicrobiia bacterium
CGACAAAGATTTCGGACCTGCGTTCTGCACCCGCCACGCCCATTTGAACACCGGGCACTGGTTTGCCATCCTTCAGCAACCTGCCTTTGATCGACACGCCTTCGCCGAGTTTCAGAGTGTGCACTTTTCCAGCGGTCTCAAGCCGTTGGAATACGCGCTTTGCCAACAACGGAGCTTCGACATCCGCGCCCGCGGCGTCAAAACGCTCCGTGCTGTGGATTACAAATTCGCCTGCGTTGTCCGTCACTGCGACAGGATCGACATTCGTGTTTCCTCCGTAGCGCGTTCCTGTCCCGCGCGTCACGCCGCGAATGTTGACCACTGCGCCCGGCACAGGCTTGCCGTTGGCATCCACGACTTTTCCGCGCAATTGCTTGTCAGGACTATTTCCGCCCGATACGACCTTCAATGTGACATCCACTGGTCCGGTTCGCGGATCAAGCTTTGCGACGAACTCTGGCTGGTGTCCCGGCGCGACGACCAGGATGCGAAACAACAACGTCGGGTCAAGGCCCTCAATAGTGAACTTCCCTTGCGCATCAGTCGTGGCGTGCTTTCGGCAATCGGCGTAGCAGGATGGACACAATATCCCAGCGCCTTCTTTTGGACCTGCCGTGTAGATAAATACCGTCGCATTCTTCAATGGTTCGCCGGCCTGCGATTTGACCGCACCCGAAAGAGTCGGTCTCGAATCCTCCGCGGTTAATGCCACCCCTTGCCCGGCGAACAGAAGCAGGCCGAGCCCAAACACAATTCCCATCCCATTCATAAACTTTCCCTTCAAAAGCCATCCTACGCTCGCGCGCGGATTGCACAAGCATGGAAAAGCGGTCCTCGCTGGAATGGTTTCCGCTACCGGCTTCGCAAGTATTTGTCAAACCAGTCGGCGCAGAGGGACATGTCTTTGTCCAAGCCTTGCCAGTTGTGGTCTTTGCCTTCTTTGACGATCACGTTTTCTTTGCGGCAGCGTTCCTCGAAAATCTTCGCCTGCTGAATGGGCACGAGCCAATCGAGGTCGCCGTGGATGATGAGTGTGGGGGCGGTGTTCGAGGTGACAAAGTTGATTGGAGAAATCTCTTTGCCCAGTATTTTGCGGTCCTCGGCTGCATCAGAGCGCGGACCGAATGAAGCTTTGAAATTCTTGGGCGGACCAATACCGACCGCGTCCTCGCCGTCCCAGTTCAGGAAATCTGTCGGAGGGAAGAAGCACGCGACCGCCTGAACCACGCTGCGAGCCGTGCACAACGGCGAAGACGGTGTAGCCGCGTTCCAGAAATGCGCGTAGAACTACGGGTTGATTGCGTCGTGGCTGGAGAAGAACCTCCGCTCACCACAAAATCACAGCACATTTGTTCAGTTTTTCGGGCCGAAACACATCCAGAGTGAGCGCCGTTCCGAACTTCCGGCCGCAGCTAACATCTTCAGTACGCGTGAATTTGGCTGTGTCCTGGCCGAGGACAAACAGGCCCGCGAGGAGCAGAAAAAGCTCAAGGGTCGACTTGTGCATTAGGGCGGAGGCTAGGAATTCGGAGCTTGACAGAGGAGGGGAAAAGCCGCAAAGTCAAGTAACATTAGCATAAAGCTTATGATTACCGCTGCCGACGCGCCAAAACAGCCCACACGCAATGAGGGCCTAAAGGAAACCTTTCCCCTGCTCGGCGGCACAATCGCGTCCACTCTGGCGAATCCGACGGCGGACAGCTTTACGCATGACGACTACGAATTCCTGAAATTTCACGGTATTTACCAGCAGGACGACCGGGACATGCGGAAGACGGCGGGGGGGAAGCATTTCGTGTTCATGGTCAGGACGAAGTTCCCGGGCGGAGCGCTCACAGGAGACCAATATCTGGCGTGTGACACGCTTGCGAGCACGTACGC
This sequence comes from Verrucomicrobiia bacterium, assembly GCA_035275085.1. Lineage (GTDB taxonomy): Bacteria > Verrucomicrobiota > Verrucomicrobiia > Limisphaerales > DATENK01 > DATENK01. Next base: position 1,882 of record DATENK010000259.1, read on the forward strand.
GAACAACACTTTGCGGATCACGACGCGCCAGGATTTTCAGTTTCATGGCGTGATCAAAGGCAACCTGCGCAAGACGATGCAGGATTTGAATCGTGCGCTGATCACGACGATCGCTGCGTGCGGAGACGTCGAGCGCAACGTGATGGCGCCACCCACACCCGCGACCAGTCCGCTGGTCGATCACGTGATCGAGGAAGCGCGAAAGCTTTCGGATGCGCTTGCGCCTGCGACGCGGGCCTATCATCAGATTTGGCTGGAGGGTGTGGCGGTTGACTTTCCCGAAGAGGAAAACAAGTCGTTCCAGGACCCTCTGTATGGGAAGCATTACCTGCCGCGCAAATTTAAGACCGGGTTCGCCATTCCGCCGCTGAACGACATCGATATCTTCACGAATGACCTTGGCTTCATCGTGATTGCGGAAAACGATAAATTAATAGGTTACAATTTACTGGCGGGCGGCGGGATGGGCATGACGCATGGGAACGCCGCGACGTATCCGCGACTGGCGGACGTGCTTGGTTTCGTGCGGCCCGAGCACCTTGAAGTGATGGCCAAAGCCATTTTGACGATCCATCGGGATTTTGGCGATCGGACGAATCGCAAGCACGCGCGGTTGAAGTACGTGCTCGATGAGCGCGGCGTAGATTGGTGCCGCACGGAAGTGGAGAAGCGCACCGGGATTAAGCTGGAGCCGGCGCGTCCCTTTCAATTCACAAAACAAGGCGATCTGCTCGGCTGGCATAAACAGACCAATGGCAAATATTTTCTGGGGCTGTTCGTTGAGAACGGGCGCATCCAGGACCTGCCCAATTATCCGTTAAAGACGGCGCTGCGCAAAGTGATCGAGCAATTCAAGCCTGACGTTCGGCTGACCGCGTCGCAAAATATTTTGCTGGTCAACATCCCAGAGGGGCAGCGGAGCGCGATGGAGACACTGTTCCGCGAGTACAGCATTTCCGTCGATAACCCCTTCAGCGCGACGCGGCTGGCGTCGATGGCATGCCCTGCCCTGCCGACTTGCGGACTGGCGCTGGCCGAAGCAGAACGGGCGTTGCCGGACATCTTGACGCAGATCGAAGGGCTCTTAAAAGAAGTCGGGCTTGAGCGCGAGGAGATCGTGATTCGGATGACCGGCTGTCCGAATGGCTGCGCCCGGCCGTATATGGCCGAGATCGGGTTCGTCGGCAAAGGTCCGAACCGCTACCAGGTCTACTTCGGTGGCAACGAAGCGAGCACCCGATTGAATCGCCTGTATAAGGACGTGGTGAAGACCGACGAAATCGTCAACGAACTGCGGCCGGTGCTGCAGCGGTTCGTTAAGGAGCGCAAGCCAGGCGAACGCTTCGGCGATTTTTCCAATCGCGCCATTTTGAAGGAGTCCGCGGCGCCAATGCCGATCTGAGGGGTTGTCGTGCAGGCCAGCGAAGTTGCAATTCCAAAAGCGATTCCGAATGTGTCGGAAATCGCGCCGCTTGACGCGCGCTTCGGCAAAATGCCGACCGAGGAAGTCCTCGAGTGGGCGTGGAACAGGTTCGGGAGCCGCGCGGCGATCGGCACAAGTTTTCAGGGCGCTGGACTGGTGATGATGCACCTCGCCAAACAACGGGGGCTGCAGTTTCCCGTCTTTACGTTGGATACTGGATTTCTATTTCCGGAGACGCTCGCGTTGAAGAAACGGCTGGAGGATTTTTTGGGGTATGAGATCGAAAGTTTGCAACCGGACCTGACGCCCGCGCAGCAGGCGTCAGCTTACGGCCCGGAATTATGGGCGCGCGAACCAGACCTCTGCTGCACGCTGCGCAAAGTGTTGCCGTTGCAAAGCAAGCTGGGAGAACTGGATTGCTGGATCACCGGTTTGCGCCGCCAACAGTCGGACACTCGGTCGAAGATCGGCATCGTGGAGCTTTACGTGTTCGACGCCGCCGCTGGGCGTGACATCGTGAAGTTGAACCCGATGGCGAATTGGAAACGCGAAGACGTTTGGGATTATATCCGTCGCCATGAGATTCCATACAACCCGCTGCAGGACGCCGGATATCGCTCCATCGGTTGCCAGCCATGCACGCGTAAGACAGGCAATGGCGAGGAGGAACGCGCCGGACGATGGACAGGCTTCAACAAAGTTGAGTGCGGGATACACACGTTTCTGTCGCCGAAGGTGGACTTTCAGATCTGAATTATTTGCATTATGGATTATTTGTCCAAATTGGAAAACCAAAGCATTTACATCATGCGCGAGGCTTTCAACAAGTTCGAGAATCTCGCCATGTTATGGAGCATCGGAAAGGACTCGACGGTCCTGCTCTGGCTGGCCCGCAAGGCATTTCTCGGCCATGTCCCTTTTCCCCTCGTGCACGTCGACACGACTTACAAGATCCCCTCGATGATCGAATACCGCGACCAGCTTGTGAAGGAATGGGGTTTGCAATTGGTGGTGGGCAAAAACGAGGAAGTGCTCAAGAGCGGCGTGACGTTTCCGAATGGAAAGGCGACGCGCGTGGAATGCTGCGGAACGTTGAAAAAGGACGCTCTCAAGGCCGTCCTGGAGAAACATCACTTCAACGGCGTGATCGTTGGGGTGCGGCGCGACGAGGAACCCACGCGGGCCAAGGAGCGTTATTTCAGTCCGCGGGACAAGAACATGGAATGGAATGTGGAGGACCAGCCGCCGGAGTTGTGGGACCAGTTCAAAACCGACTTTGAAAAGGGCGCGCACATCCGCATCCACCCGCTGCTGCACTGGACCGAAGTGAATATTTGGGAATACATCGAGCGCGAAAATATTCCCATCATTCCCCTGTATTTCGCGAATGCAAAAGGCGAGCGCTATCGCTCGATTGGTTGCTGGCCCTGCACCTCTCCCATCAAATCGTCGGCAACCAATGTGCGCGACATCATCGAAGAATTGCGTGCCACCAAAACTCCTGAAAGGGCTGGACGCGCGCAAGACAAGGAAAGCGAAGATGCTTTCGAAAAACTCCGCCGTGACGGGTACATGTGATGCATACGAACACACCAACTGAACAACTTAAGATCGTTATCGTGGGACATGTTGACCACGGAAAATCGACCTTTGTGGGACGCTTGTTCCACGACACAGGTTCGTTAGCCGAGGGAAAACTCGAACAATTGCAGAAGGTGGCGGAGCGACGCGGCGTTCCCTTCGAGTGGGCGAATCTCATGGATGCGCTGCAGTCGGAACGCGACCAGAATATCACGATCGATACAGCGCAAATTTGGTTTCACACGAAGAAGCGTCAATACGTGATCATCGATGCGCCGGGGCACAAGGAGTTCTTGAAGAACATGGTCACAGGCGCCGCGAACGCGGAAGCGGCCCTCTTGTTAATCGATGCAGCCGAGGGTGTGCAGGAACAATCGCGGCGACACGGGTTTTTGTTGAACCTGCTTGGTATCCGCCAAATCGCCGTGCTGGTTAATAAAATGGATCTGCACAATTACTCCCAGGAGCGATTCGATCAAATAGAACGGGAGTTTCGTGCCTTCCTGAAGACCGTCGGATTGGAGCCGAAAATTTTTATTCCGATTGCGGCCAAGCACGGCGACAATATCGCGAACCTCAGCGCGAACATGCCCCGGTGGAAAGGTCCGACCGTGGTGCAGACGCTGGACGAATTCAAGATTTCCGAGCTGCCGAAGGACCAGCCGCTTCGATTTCCCATCCAGGACGTGTATCGCTTCGATGAGCGCCGCATTCTGGCGGGACGCGTCGAGTCCGGGACGTTGCGCGTCGGCGATCGCCTACTGTTCAGCCCGGGAAATAAAGTCAGCACCGTAAAGAGCATTGAACGATGGCAAGCCGCGTCCCGCGAAAGTGCAAGCGCCGGGGAATCGATTGGCGTCACGTTGACCGAACAAATCTTCGTCGAACGTGGGTCGGTGGCGACGCTCGAAACGGAGCAACCCTATGCACTCACCAAAATCCGGGCGCGGATGTTTTGGCTTGGACGCGCGCCGTTCAAGACGGGCAAGACGTACAAAATCAAACTCGCCACCCAGGAAGCCGAGTGCCAGATCGATTCATTGGAGAAGGTGATCGACGCGTCCACCTTGAAGAACATTTCGCGGCCGGAAAGCGATCAATTTGTGGGCCGGCACGAAGTCGCCGAGCTGTACATTCGCGCCAAGCGCCCGATCGCGTTCGATCTTCACACCGACATTGTGGCCCTTGGACGGTTTGTGATCGTGGACGGTTTCGAAGTGTGCGGCGGCGGGATTGTTATTGAGGACAGCTATCCGAAACGGACTTCTGACGGCTTACACAAGAGTGAGAATATTTTCTGGAGCCACGGCAAAGTGACTGCCGGGCAGCGCGCGCTCCGCAATGGCCACATGGGCTGCGTGGTTTGGCTTACGGGTCTTTCCGGCGCCGGCAAATCGACCATCGCAACTGAGCTTGAGCGCGAACTATTCAACCTCGGCAAGCACGCTTATGTGCTCGATGGCGACAACGTCCGCCACGGATTGTGCTCGGACCTTGGATTCTCACCGGAAGACCGCAAGGAAAACATCCGCCGGGTCGGTGAAATGGCGAAGCTTTTCGCCGAAGCGGGCATTATTTGCATTACGGCCTTCATTTCGCCGTATCGGTCCGACCGCGAACTGGTGCGCAAAATGATGAAGCCGCGGCAGTTCGTGGAAGTGCATGTCGATGCGCCGCTGACAATCTGCGAACAGCGCGACCCCAAAGGCCTCTATGCGAAAGCCCGCGCAAACGAAATCAAGGAATTCACCGGCATCTCGGCTCCTTACGAAGCGCCCGCAAAACCTGAAATTCAGCTCCACACCGACAAACTGACTGTCGCTGAGTCTGTGGCCAAAATTGTGGAATACTTGCACATGCAGGACGCTTCGGCGGAAGTATCCATCTAAAGCCTTCTGTTACCGTTGATGCTGGTCCTGACCCTGCAGTCGCGCCCTTCAATTGTAGAAAAACCGTTGTCCATCGCGCTAGTTGCTGCGATGGTAAGAGGTTACGTATGGACATAAAAACTTCCACGTTCCGAGTCAGTTTAGGATTGGCGATTGCCGCTATGCTGGCCGTGTTCGCCCTTGGCTGGCTGGGTATTCGGCCGAGAATTGTGAGTCTCCGAAAACAACGTGACGCCCTCATGGTCTCATCCGAACAGAATCGCATGCGCGCCATCAAAGCAGAGACCTTCGCACGCGAGCTGGCAGCACGGCTGGCCGACTCCGAGTCACATCCGGCGGTCAGCAAAGCCGACGCAGACCGGAATACGCGCTTGCACCGTGAGTTAGAGGAAGCGCGGGCCAAGCTCGACTCAGCTAGCCAGGAGCTTGCACGATGGAATGCGACAGGCAGCACGCCGGACCAAGTCGCGTCTCTGGCACGCGAGAACAAAAAACTGAGCACCGCAATGGCTGATTTGAAAGCCAGGAACGTGCGCCTTACGCGCGATTTGGCCAATATAAGTCGCACGTGGGACCCGGAAGCCGTGCCCGATTTGCCGCCCATGCGCGGTTCTGTTCTGGTTGTCGACCCCAAATGGGATTTCGTTGTACTCAACCTTGGCGAAACCAACGGCCTTCTGAAGAATGGCATCCTGATGATCAGCCGCGAGGGCAAGTTCATCGGCAAGGTCAAAGTCCGCCATGTCGGCCCGGACCGGAGCGTTGCGGACATCATCCCCGGCGCGCGCTTGGCCCAGGTCCGTGAAGGCGATCAGGTGATGAATTGAGGATTTGGGACGAGGGTTCGTTAATCCTCGCGCGCAACACAATCCTCATCATTCTTCCGAAGATTGCCCTTGCTTTCACTCCGAAAGTGGCTATGGTGCGTGTCGCCTGAACCTCGCGTGTGCGAGTGTTCATAGAGGCTGAGAAAAGACAGTTAACGAATAACCTAACCTTCAACCTCCGTTGCCAGGGCAACGTCCGGTTCGTAGGGCAATGGAGAGACTTCGCGAGGCGCTCCGCGTCTCGACCAAGCCTCCCCTGTTTAGAAAATAGAAAGCGAGTCAAAATCTTTAATCATTTATGCTGACAATGGAAGAGGCCATGCGGCAAAGCGAAATGCGCTTTGCGGCGGGCGAAATCGTCAAAGGCACCATCATCGAGGTCCGCCCCAAAGAAGTGCTGGTGGACATCGGTTACAAAAGTGAAGGAGTAATCCCCGGAACTGAATTCGAAGACATCAAGACCGTTAAAGTCGGCGACCAGATCGACGTCCTCATCGAAAAGCTCGAGGACAAAGAAGGCATGGTCGTCCTCTCCAAGGAAAAAGCCGAGTTTAAGAAGAATTGGGAAAAGATTCTTCAGGTCTGCAACGAAGGCGGCACCGTCGCCGGCAAAGTCAAAGCCATGGTCAAGGGCGGCTTGCTCGTCAACATCGGCGTGGAAGCTTTCCTTCCCGCCTCTCAGGTGGACATTATCCCGCCCAAGAACCTGACCACTTTCGTCGGGAACACTTATGATTTTAAGGTCGTCAAGATCAACCAGGAACGGCAAAACATCGTCCTTTCCCGCCGCGAATTGATCGAACAGGAACGCACGGAACGCCGCTCGAAGCTCCTCGCCGAAATGATGCCCGGTGATATCCGCAAAGGTACCGTCAAGAACATCACCGACTTCGGCGCGTTCATCGACCTCAACGGCCTCGATGGTTTGCTCCACATCACCGACATGAGCTGGGGCCGCATCGCGCACCCATCCGAAATTCTCAAAGTCGGCCAGGAGATCGACGTGGTCGTGCTCGACGTGAACCGCGACAAAGAACGCGTCTCGCTCGGCCTCAAGCAGAAGCTGCAAAACCCGTGGGAAAAGATCGAGGAACGCTATCAGGTCAGCATGAAGGTCAAAGGCAAGGTGGTGAACCTTGTGCCCTATGGCGCTTTCGTGGAATTGGAACCGGGCGTGGAAGGCTTGGTGCACGTCACCGAATTGTCCTGGACCAAGCGCATCGCGAAACCGTCGGATGTGTTGAAGATCGGCCAGGAGATCGAAGCGGTGGTGCTCGGCATTAACCGTGAGGAACAAAAGATTTCCCTCGGGGTTCGCCAGCTCGAAGCCAATCCGTGGGATCGCGCATTGGAGAAGTATCCGCCGCAGACCCGCGTCAAAGGCAAGATTCGCAACCTCACCAGCTACGGCGCTTTCATCGAACTGGAA
>DATENK010000260.1:0-2872 GCA_035275085.1 Verrucomicrobiia bacterium
TGCAGCAAGTTGTCCTGGGCAAAGCCAAGCCCATCTCCGGCCGGCCGGGGGCATCGATGCCGCCGCTGAACTTCAAAAAAACCCGTGACGAACTCGCGTCGCGGCTCAAACGCGAAATCTCCGACGACGACCTTTACAGCCATCTGATGTATCCGGACGTCTTCAGCGAATTCGCCCGTTCGGTGCGTGATTACGCCGATGTGTCAGTGATTCCAACGCCGGCATTTTTCCACGGGCTCAAACCCGGCGAAGAAACTGCGATCAGCATCGAGGAAGGCAAAACGCTTTACACCAAGCTCATCAACGTCGGCGCGCCGGACAAAGATGGTTATCGCATCGTCACTTTCGAGCTCAACGGCATGGCGCGCGAAGCGGCTGTTTTAGACAAATCGATCCAGACCAAACCCAAGACGCGGCTGAAAGCTGATCTGGCCGACCCGCTGCAAATCGGCGCGCCTATTCCCGGCATCGTGACATCCATCGCCGTCAGCGTGGGAGCCAAAGTCAGCAAGGGCGACAAAGTCCTCACGCTCGAAGCGATGAAAATGCAGACCACTCTGTATTCGAATGCAGATGGCGTCGTGGACCAAATTCACGCGCAGGTGGGCGAGACTGTTGAGACCAAAGATCTGCTGGTGCGGTTGAGGGCATAGCTGAGCACCGAACCAAATTGGTTCCATTTTCGTTGCAACAAAGTGGGAAAGTTGCGTGTGTTAAGCAAAGAAAGGGAAAACTATGAAACGAAATGTTGGGTTATGGGCAGGATTGATGCTGGCTGTGGCATTCACATGTCGCTCTGAAACGGAGGACCATCTTCAGAAAACGTTCAACGTCACATCGGGCGGCAAGCTCGTGGTGGACGTCAATGTCGGCTCGATTGAGATTACTGCTTCGGATCGGAAGGACGTGGCGATTGACGTTTTCCGCAAGGCGGATGCCCGTGGTGTCGGTGGCGCGGACCGCGAAAAGGCCGAGTTGCAGAAGCACGAAGTCACATTTACGCAGGAGGGCAACAACGTAGTGGTCAAGGCCCAGCGCCAGAAGGAGACTGAGAGCGTTAGAAACATGAACTTGAACTTCCGCTATGTCATTCAAGTCCCCGCAAAATTTGACGCGGACGTGAAGACGAGCGGCGGGGGCATCAAAGTGGCGGACCTCAATGGCGATTTGAAAGCGCGGACCTCCGGCGGTTCACTCAAATTTGCGCACATCCGTGGGCCGATCGACGGCCATACGTCCGGCGGATCGATTGATCTTGCGAACAGCGACGGCAAAGCTTCAATCAAAACTTCCGGCGGCTCCATTAAGGTCAACAAGCATAAAGGCGATGTGGTGGCGAAGACCAGCGGCGGAGGCGTTTCCGTGGAGGACGTCGAGGGACAGGTTCAAGCTTCAACTTCCGGGGGATCGGTCAATGCGAGCCTGGCGAAGATCACGGGCGAATGCCGTCTTGAAACATCCGGCGGAGGCATCAATGTAGCCGTCCCCGGCAATGCCGCTCTGGACATAGATGCGAAGACAAGCGGGGGCAGCGTACATTCGGATCTGCCGGTCACAACCACCGCCAGCGAGAAAAAGCGCACCGCCCTCCAAGGCAAGCTAAACGCCGGTGGCACCCCGCTCGTGTTGCGAACCAGCGGCGGCAGCATCAACCTCAAAAAGCTGTAAGACCTTTCAAGGCACAACAGTAACGCGGAATGTCACCGCGCCAGATTGGGAGGGCCCGAGTGACGCGACGGCGTACGTGAACGCAGCATTGACTGTGATCTGGTCCTGGGCATTGAAGGGGGCGTTTACAGGAATGAACTCGCGCACAAGAATGCAAATGTTTTCGCCTGCAGTGACGGCGATGGCAGCATTCAGCCGGTGGATCGTTCGCATCGAGTTGAGCATTGCAGTTCGCGTCTCGATACAAGAGCTCACTCCAGCCGGTTAAGTTGGGGTTTGGTGCGCTAGTGACACTGAAGGCGAGAGAGCCGGCAGCGGCGACGGTATACGTGGTAATGAGCGCCAAGTGTGATGAGACGCGCTCCCGCCGTCTCAAATAATTGATCGCGCTTTCCGCGAAAGGACTGCGGCTGCGAATGCCTTGACCCTTACGCCATCACCCGCGCATACCTTCTTAGCAGCAACGGATGACTGAGTGTGTATTCGGCCTTTTTGGAGTATTTGTCGCCCTCGACCTCAAGGGCCTGTTTGTCGAGCGCGGCACGATCGATCGACCGAAACAAATGCGGGCCAATCAGCAGGAGCGTCAACGCATCTTTGGCGGCGGCGGCTTCCCCGGTCAGTGCGCGGGCTACGGCGTCGCAGGAGAATTCGTCAAGGCGCGCTAACGGTTTGTAGGAGGTTGAGACCAGGCGCCGCAGCCAGCCGGTGTGGCCGAGGGCATGATGCGCCAGCTCATGAGCGAGAATGAACGTCAGCACCTTTTCATTCCCTGTGCTCAAGGCGCCATGGATGATGTCGTCGATCAACACAACATAACTTTTGGCGCCATGCTTGAGCGCGAACGCATTCTGGTGGTTGTCCTCGATGACGTAAACCTCGGGGACTTCGGTAATGGCGAGTCGCGCGCATAAATCACGGGTCTGTTCATGGATGGCCGGCAATTGCGTCTGATCGACGCGCAGCGCCGAGCCGCGCAAGGCAGCGCGCGCTTTTTTCAGGCGCGAAAAGTAAAAAATGCCTGCAATCAACCAGCCGAGCAGCGCAATGCCCATGGTCGCGACCACGGTGGCTCCGATTAGGATCGGGCCGACGATAAACAGAATAGTGTAGCCAATGGCGGTGTGCATCGCCGTTCCAGGAGCCACATACTGCCGAGCATCAATTTCAGTCATAGTATTTCTCCGTTTGGTTTTTTTTGGAG
>DATENK010000261.1:0-12716 GCA_035275085.1 Verrucomicrobiia bacterium
GCCTTGAGGCGGTATTCAAACTCGGCTCATTTCTTAAAATACAGTTCAGGCAAGTTCCAGATCAGCCGGTTGTGGTGATACGCGGTCGGGCGCAGATTCGCCAGGTCATTCCGGGCCGCGGCGTATGCTTTCATTGTCACCGTGGGCATCATCGGCTGTTGCTCCGCGAAAATCGCTTGCACCTCATCAAAATATTTTTTGCGCTCGGCAAAATTCAAAGTTTTGAGCTGTCCGTTCATCGCAGCGTCCATGCGTGCTTCCCACTCTGTCGAAGCGCTTTTCTGCCGGGGGAACCACTGGTGCAGAAAACCTTCTGAGCGGAGCACGTTCAGGCTTTCGGCAGGGTCCACTGATTCGCTTGCGAGACCCAGATAAATGCATTCGAAATCAAAATCGGTGTCGAGACGATGGGCGATCGTGTTGAAGTCCTGGGGGCGGAAGTTGACCTTGATGCCGAGCCGCTTCAGGTCTTCCTGCACGATGACTGATCCCTTCTCGCGTCGACTGTTGCCGGAGTTAGTGTTCATCTCGAATTCGATGGTATTGCCCTCAGCGTCCTCGAGAACGCCGTCATTGTTGCGGTCCTTGATTCCAATTTCGGCGAGCAATTGCCGCGCCTTTTCAGGATTGTAGGGATACTGCGCGACATTGGTGTTGATCCATTTTTGGTTCGAAGGAGTGATGAACCCGTATTGCGGCTGGCCGTGGCCGTTGATCGTGGACCTCACGATGCTCGGGCGGTCGATGGCATAGGAGATCGCCTGCCGAAACTTTGTATTCCGGAACCATGTCACCTTCGCGGGATTCACGTAAGGTTTCCCGGTCGTGGGGTTCTTATTTGTGTTCTGGTTAAAAATGATCAGGTCGATTTGCGAAGCGAAGCCAAGGTCCATAAAGCGAAACTGCCCGCGGTCGCCCGCTTGCTTGAAGGCATCCGCTTCCTCCGGCCGTACGAACTCAATCAGGTCCGCCTCCCCTTTCATGAACCGCAACGACATCGCATTCTGGTCCGGCACGATACTCATTACTACGGCGTCGAAATACGGCAGGCGCTTACCTTTCGCATCGACCTGCCAGTAATACGGATTACGTTCAACTAGCGTGAATTGCCCGGGCTTGTACTGCTTTAGTTTGAAGGGGCCGGCCCCAATCAATTCGGCGGGCGGCGTGTTTACACCGTACGCGGATTCGAAGCTTTTGTTCGCAATCGTCTTTTCCAGAATGTGTTTTGGCAGGATGTGAACATCCCCAAAGTATTCCAGGAACGGCGCGTAGATATCCGGCGTGACTACCTTAATCGTGAGATCGTCGACTTTGCTGACTTCAAAGTTCTTTTTGTCAACGCGCACCGTATCCACAGTCGTGTTCGGAATCGCGGGATTATAAACGACGTCATTGAACGTGAAGATGACATCGTCCGCGGTGAGAGGTTTACCGTCGCTCCATTGAAGGTTCTTGCGCAACTTGAACGTCCAGGTCTTCTGGTCCCCCTCGACCGACCACGATTCCGCCAACGCCGGCTTAACTTCTTGCGTGACCTGATCTTTGGTCGTGAGCCCGCTGAAGAGCATGTAAATGATGTCGCGCGAACTCGTCTCCGCCGCCGTGATCGGGTTAAATGTTTTGGGGTCGGCGAAGTTCACCAGCACCAACCGGTTTGACTCGGCAGATTTTTTCCCGCAACTGCAGAAGGCCAGGACCGCCACGAAAAACAGGATGCGTCTCATTTCTTTCTGAAAAACAATTCTTCCGCGTTCCAGCTCACGCGCGTCGAACCCACAACGGTCGGTTTTACGTTACCAAGGTCCGCCCGCACCGCAGCATAACCGCGGGAAGAGGTAACCGCGATAAAAGGGCACTGGTCGGCCAGGATCGCCTGAATCTCGTCGAACGCCTTTTTGCGCTCTGCAAAGTCCAGTGTGGTGACATTGGCGACTATCAGCTTGTCCATCCGGGCCTCCCACTCAGTGGCGGGGGCCTTTTGGCGTGGAAACCAGAAATGCGTGAAACCATCGGACTTGATGACGTTCATCATATTCGCGGGATCTGTCGTATCGCCGCCGAAGTAAAGGAGGACAGCATCGTAGTCATAACTGTTGTTGACCTTGTCGACGAGCGCGTTGAATTCCACGGGCTGAAAGGTAAGGTCAAACCCAACGCGTTTAAGATCGTCCTGAATCAAGACAGCTATTTTTTCGCGGACCGGGTGGCCGCTGTTCGTGTTGAGAGTAAATTCAATTTTCTTTCCCGATTCATCTTCCAGGATGCCGTCGCCGTTCCGATCCGCAATTCCGATCTCCGCCAGCAGCGCTCGAGCCTTTTCGATGCTGAAAGGATAGGTGTGAATATTAGGATTGTACCACCGTTTATTCGCAGGCGTGTAAATCCCATACGCGGGCTCGCCCCGCCCTGCGTAGGCGGACTTGACTATGCTCTGCCGATCAATTGCGTGCGACACCGCTTGCCTGAACTTTTGGTTCTGAAACAGTTTCTGTTTTGCCAGCGGAACGATCGGCTGGCCGGTCTTCGCGTTTACATTGGTGTTCAGATTGAACCAAAGCAGCATCGGCTCCATCTGGAGCCCCAGGTCGATCAGTTTGACCTTGCCCTTTTGCTGCTCCTCTTCAAAGCGTTGCGCCTCGTCCTGCCGGATCACATCCTGCAAATCGCTTTCGCCCTTCAGCGTACGCAATGACATTGCATTAAAGTTTGGGACTGTGGTCCACATTAAGTGATCCACATAGGGCAAGCGCTGGCTCTTTGAATCGACCTCAAAGAAATTTGGATTGCGTTCCAGCAACACCAGTTCGCCCGGTTTATACTGTTTCAGGCGAAACGGGCCGCTCCCAACCACTTCCTCAGGCTTGGAATTGACGCCGTAAGCCGATTCGAATCGCCCTTCTTTTACCGCCGCCGCCAGTTTATGGCGGGGCAAAATCATGACGCCTGCGCCCGCAGCTTCCAAAAACGGCGCGTAGGGCGTCGGTGTTACAAACCTGACTGTCAAGTCGTCGACTTTGGACACTTCAAACTTCTTACCGGCGAGAATGAAGGCATCGGCAACGACGGGTTTAATCTTCGGATCGTAAATCACTTCCCAAGTGAAAATCACGTCATCGGCGGTCAACGGTTGTCCATCGCTCCACCGCAGTCCCTTGCGCAACTTGAACGTCCAGGTCTTCTGGTCTGGTTCCACCTTCCAGCTTTCGGCCAGCCCCGGGGTCGTTTCTTGTTTGGCCATCTCCAGATTCAGCAGACCAGCGAAGAGAAATCGGATAATGTCAGTGGAAGAGGATTCGTTTGCGGTCAGAGAATTGAATGTTTTCGGTTCGCCGAAGGTCGCGATCACCAGCCGCCCCCCGCGCTGGCCTGGTTCGCAATTGGCGACCAGTGGCGGTTCAGGCAGCGGCGCATCGGATTTCGGGCCGGCGCTTGTTTCGCTGGATTTCTTACCGCATCCAGCGACTACGAGCCCGACCAACATGAGGATAAACAAACATCTCCAAATCATAACTGGCGGGAACTTAATGCTGAAAACTTCCAGGCTCCAAGCTCAAAGCACCAGGGATTGCGGGAGCATTTTACCCCCCTGCCCGTCTAACCCGGTATGAGAACGATTTTTGGGCTCTTTTTTTCGATATGTCTGGTTGGGCAGATGTCTGGTGCGGGGCTGGTGATCCTTCATGAACCTGACTTTTGGAGACCCGTGCCACCGCCTCATCGGCCCCCGCCTGTGGCGATGACGCCCCTCGAAACACAATCGCTTCAGGCGAGCGTACGGATCAAGGACCAGGTCGCCGAAACCGTCATCGACCAGGAGTTCTATAACCCCAACTCGCGGCAGGTCGAAGGAACCTTTCTGTTCCCAGTCCCTAAAGGCAGTGCGATCAACAAGTTCAGCATGGAAATAAACGGCAAGCAGGTCGACGCCGAATTGCTGGCCGCCGACAAAGCGCGCGGCATCTACGAGGACATCGTGCGCAAATTGAAGGACCCCGCGCTGCTGGAATATTCAGGACGCGACGTTTTCAAGGTGCGGATTTTCCCGATCGAGCCGCACGCCAAAAAACGCATTCACCTCGCCTATTCGCAAGTACTGAAGTTCGACAGCGGGCTGGTCAACTACGCCTTGCCGCTCAAAGGTGGGGCGAAGAACCTCAGCCTCAAGGTGGATCTCCAGGGGCAGCGCCCGCTCAAGTCCATTTATTCGCCAAGCCACAGCGTCGAGGTGAAGCGCCACTCGCCGACGAAGGCCACCATCGGCTTCGAAGCGAACGACGCCAAAAGCGACGCCGACTTCCAACTCTATTATTCCATGGAAAAGTCGGACGTCGCCCTGGACTTGCTGACTTACAAACAGGCAGGTGAAGACGGCTATTTTCTGTTGCTGGCGTCACCAGGGATCGACACGAAGGCCACCAAAGTAATCCCCAAAGACGTGCTGTTCGTGCTCGATACCTCGGGTTCTATGGCCGGCGCCAAGCTGGAACAAGGCAAGAAGGCGCTCGCGTTTTGTGTCGAAAATCTGAACGACTCCGACCGATTCGAGATCATCCGTTTCGCGACGGAAGTCGAGCCCTTGTTTGGCAAATTGGCCGATGCCTCCGCCAATCAGCGTGAGCGCGCGCGAACATTCATCAAAGAATTGAAGCCGACCGGCGGCACCGCTATCAACGATGCCCTGCAAAAGGCGCTGGCGTTGCGGCCGGAAGACGGCGAGCGGCCGTTCGTCGTTATTTTCCTGACTGATGGGCTGCCGACCATCGGTATCACGAGCGAAGACGCGATCCTCGAAAACGTGACGAAGGCGAACCGCGCCAACACGCGCATCTTCTGCTTCGGCATCGGCACAGATGTGAATACGCATTTGCTCGACAAGATCACCGAACAGACCAAAGCCTTCAGCCAGTACGTGCTCGCGGACGAAGACCTCGAAGTGAAAGTGTCGAACTTCTTCAGCAAGATCAAAGAGCCGGTGCTGGCGAACCCCAAAGTCAATTTCCCGGATGCGATTCGCGCCACGAAGATGTATCCCTCACCCGTGCCGGATTTGTTCAAGGGCGACCAGGTGGTGCTGGTCGGCCGTTACTCCGGGCACGGTTCGGGAGCGATCGAAATCTCCGGCAGCGTCAACGGCCAACGGCGCAAGTTCGCAGAAGACGCCAAATTTGGCGACGAATCGTCCGGCCACGATTTCATACCGCGCTTATGGGCGATGCGGCGCGTCGGGTACCTGCTGGATGAAATTCGCTTGCACGGCGACAACAAAGAGCTGAAGGACGAAGTCACCGAGCTCGCGCGCAAGTTCAGCATCGTCACGCCTTACACGGCCTATCTCATCATCGAAGACGAGAAGCACCGCGCCGTGCCGGAACTCTCGCGCTCGGTGCGCTTACAAGACGGCGCCGCAGGCGAGGCGGATAGCCGATACTTCTTCGAGCAACGCCTGGAACGGTCCGGCGGCGGCGCTGTAGGAAACGCGCGTGCGCACAGTGCTTTAAAGCAGGCCGCGGCGGGCGATGCCCTCGTGCTTGGGAACGAGGAAGCTTTTCGCGGTGCGCTCACCGCATCGAAGCCACTCCCTTCGATGACTCCCGCCCAACAGCCGCACACGCTGGCTGAGGTGAACAAACAAGTGCGTGCTCGTTCCGATCAATACGCGCAACAGGCGCGCTTCGCCGGCGGCCGCGCCTTCTATCAGAACGGCGAGCAATGGATCGATGCGGAAGTGCAGAAGCGCATAAATTCCAAGCGTCAGGTCGTGCAATTTAATTCCGCAGAATACTTCGACTTGCTGAAGCGCGAACCGGAAGTCGCCCCCTGGGCTGCCCTTGGCAAGAACGTGCAGTTCGTCCTCAAGGACACCGTTTACGAGATTCATGAATAGGACCGCGGCTCGGGCGCAGCACGTCCGATGAAAATCACAACTTTCGCGCCTTAATGTCCGACAGAATCTGTGAGATCGCCGCCGCGCGCGGCTGCGCGCCCTGGTCGCCTTTGCCGTGGACACGGATGGCGACCTTGTCCGCTTCCTGTTCTTTGCCGCCAACGATAAACATGGTGTGAACCTTAGCGAGTTCGGCGTTGCGAATTTTGGCGCCTATTTTGTCGCCGGAGATGTCAATCTCCGCGCGCACGCCGGCCCGGCGCAGTTCATCGAGAATGCCCTGGGCGTAGGCGTTTTGACCGTCGCCCAGCGCCAGCACGCGCACCTGTTCGGGAGCGAGCCACAGCGGGAAGTTCCCGGCAAAATGTTCGATCAGGATGCCGACGAAACGCTCGAAACTGCCAAACGGCGCTCGATGGATCATTACCGGTCGATGCCGCTGGTTGTCGGAGCCTATGTATTCCAGCTGGAAGCGCTCGGGTAAATTGTAATCTAATTGCACGGTGCCGAGCTGCCATTCGCGGCCGAGGCAATCCTTCACCATAAAATCGAGCTTCGGGCCATAGAAGGCCGCTTCGCCTTCAACGACTTCGTGCGGCAGTCCCATGTCAGACGCGACTTTCTTCAGCGTCGCTTCGGCTTTGTTCCAATTCTCAGGATCGCCCGTGTACTTATCGCTCTTCGGATCGCGCACACTCACCTGCACGCGATAATCGGTTAGTCCCAGGACCGCGAACACGTGCTGCACCAGTTCGGTGGTGCTGCGGAATTCGTGCTCGACCTGGTCGGGTGTGCAGAAGATATGCGCATCATCCTGGGTAAAGCCGCGCACGCGGGTCATGCCGCTCAGCTCGCCGGATTGCTCGTAACGATAAACCATGCCGAATTCCGCCAGCCGCATCGGCAATTCGCGATAGCTGCGCGGCTCGGCGGCGTAAATCTGGATGTGATGCGGACAATTCATCGGCTTCAGCAAATACTCCTCGTTGTCTGCAACTTTGATGGTCGGGTATTGGCTGTCCTTGTAATACGGAAAGTGGCCGGAAATTTTGTAAAGCTCCACGCTGCCGATGTGCGGCGTATAAACCGGAGTGTAACCGCGCTTCAGCAATTCCTCCTGCATGAGCGCCTGCAACTCAGTGCGGAGCACGCCGCCTTTGGGCATCCAAAGAACCAGCCCCGGTCCGACAAGCTGCGAAATCGTGAACAGGCCCATCTCCTTCCCGATCTTCCGGTGGTCGCGTTTGCGCGCTTCCTCCTGCTGCTGCAGCCACGCATCGAGTTCGGTCTTGTTATGGAACGCGGTGCCGTACAGGCGCTGGAGTTGCGGATTCTTTTCGTTGCCCCGGAAATACGCCGACGCGACCTTCAGCAGCTTGAACGCCTTCACGTTGCCCGTGCGCATCACGTGCGGCCCGGCGCAAAGATCGATGAACTCGCCGTTCTGGTAAAAGGAAATGGTTTCGCCTTCGGGGATATCACCCAGCCGTTCGATCTTGAACTTCTGCTCGCGCTTTTCGAAAAACGCGCGCGCTTCATCGCGAGTCTTGATGCTCTTATCGAACGTCTGATTTTCCTTCACGATCTTGCGCATCTCCTCCTCAATGCGCGGAAAATCCTCTGGCGAGAAGCGATGGTTATCGAGATCGAAATCGTAATAAAACCCCTCGTCGGTCGGCGGGCCGATGTCCAGCCGTGTCTCCGGCCAAATGCGCAGCACCGCCGCTGCCATAATGTGCGCCGCCGAATGGCGAACGCGTTGCAATTCGCCCATCCGCTCGCGTTGATCGAGCGTTTTACGTTCAACGGCTTGTTTGGCAGCTTCCATACGAAACCAACAGCTTACAAACTACTAAGGCTCCAAAACAATGCAAATTCAGCAAAATGGGGCCCTTAAGGCCGTCCCTTCGCAAATTCCTCCCACATCGGTGACATGCCCCGCAGCTTGCCGATGATCTTTGGGAACGTCGCCAGAAAGTAAGCTACGTCTTCCTCGGTGTTGTCCTTGCCCAGGGACAAAATGATGTTTGCCGATGCCCGCGAGTGCTCCAGCCCGATCGCGCTCAACACGTGTGAAATCTTCAGCGCTTTGCTCACGCAACTCGTCCCGCTCGCCACAGCGATGCCGTTCACGTCGCACATCAGCGCCTGACCTTCGCCTTCGGTGAATTCGCTGCTGATGTTCAGGTTCGTGCTGATGCGTCCCGGCCCCGGTTCCGGGCCGTTTAGCGTGATGCGCTCGATCGAAGACTTCAATCCGTCCCACAACCGTCGCTGCAATCGCACGGTATGCGTCGCTCGTTGCGACAATTCGCGCTTCGCTACTTCAGCGGCCATGCCTGCACCGACGATCGCGGGAATGTTTTCTGTGCCCGCGCGCCGTCCGCCTTCCTGCACGCCCCCATGGAGGATCGGCGCCACCCGCGCGCGCCGATTGCGATAAAGAACCCCCGCTCCTTTCGGCCCATAAAATCGATGCGGCGCCAGCGACAATAGCCCGGCGCCCAGTGCCTGCACATCAATCGGCAACCATCCGCCGCTCGCTGCCGCATCCACAAACAACGGAATCCCGCGGTCCGCGACCACTTCCGCGATCTCGCGAATCGGCTCGATCGTCCCGATGTCGTGATTCACATGGTGCACCGCGACCAAAACGGTTTCCTCCGTTATCGCCCCGGCAACGTCTTTCGGATCGACCACGCCCTGCCGATCCACTTTCACCAACGTCGACGTGAACCCCTGGGTCTTCAAAAACTCGATCGAATTCAGCACCGCCGGATGCTCGATCGCACTGGCGACGATATGTTTTCCACGACGCTGATTCGCATACGCCGCACCTTTCACCGCGAGGTTCGCCGACTCCGTCGCACTGGACGTGAAAATGATGTCCTCCGGCGATTCAGCATTGATCAGCGCCGCCATTTGTTCGCGCGCGTGTTCCAGCGCTTCGCGCGCATTCACGCCATACCGATGCAACGATGACGCGCTGCCGAAGTTCTCGCTGAACCACGGCCGCATCGCCTCCAAAACCTCAGGCAACACCGGGGTCGAAGCCTGATGATCGAAATAAACCTGGCGCATCGGCATCCCGCTCAAGATAACAAAATTGTTACCCGACGCATCTCAGAACGCGCAGCCCACACTCGCTTGCGCCATTGCCCAATACCGGTCGCGATACAAATTCGTGAACGCGCGCGAATTCGCCGGCAGGTCCTCATAATCGGTGTTATAGGGGCCGCCGGAAATCTTTACCACCCAGCGCGACCACGTAAACCGCACGCCGAGCGTGAATCGTTGCGTTTTCAAGGCTGGCGCCGCGCTTGAAAACAACAACGGATCGAGCACTTCGCCGGTGTCCTCGTAATATTCCGCCGACGCAATCAACGCGCACCATTTCGCCGCTTGAAACTCCAGCGACGCGCCTAGCCAAAACGCGTCGAACTCCGGCTCTTCCCACGTCAACCCGCCTAGCGGCCGAAACACCCAGCGTTCCCCGAGCGCGTAATTCACCGCACCTTGCCACGACCAGCGCAGCTCGCGTTCCGTGGTGTCGCTCACGCGCAGCTCGTTCAGCGCGCGAATCCGCGACGTGATCACGTTTTCAAAACTCAGCGTCGCAAACGCGGTGTACAATCGACTGCGCCCGCGAATCACCCGCCCCGTCCCGCCCTCCTCGACGAACCCCGGCGCGACCTGGTCCAGGCCATAGCCCACGCGCGCTTCGGCAAATGCCAGTTCCGGCCAGAATTCCCAGCGCAATCCACCGGACGCGTTCCAGCCCTTCGGGTCAGGTTCCAAATATCCGGGCCGCTGTGGAAAGCGCGGATGATTGTATTGCTGCCGGTAATAATTCGCCAGCCACACCCGCCGATAATCCTGATATCCGTCATAGAAGCCCCCGCTCGCGATTGCCGTGAACCGCTCGCCAATTTTCGGACGCGCCGTCGCTTGCCCGGCGAAGCGATCTTCGTGCAATGCCTGGTTGAACCCAAAAAAGTCGTAGAGTCGAAACGGTTCGTATTCCAACGAATACGCGTTGTAAGTGAAGGCGGCATCCCAGCGCAACGCGCTCCATTCCTGTTCGTAGCGGACGCCGCTTTCGTTCAGGAAAATGTCCGATTGCCACGTCGTTTCGGAATCAACCTCCAGGCGGTGCAGCGGAAAATCCTGCGCCCCGGCGCTGCCAATCACAACCAACACCAGCGCCGCTATTACCGGCAAAACGTGCATACCGACGCCTGTGCGCCGCCCGTCGTCATCCGCCCCGGCTCAAGCTGCGGCGCCAGCCGCGACGCTGTCGCATACGCGCGCGTTTCGCCGAATTGCATCGCCGGTTTCGAGACCAGACGCAGGTCCGGTGACGTGCATCCGCCCGCAAACGCCACCGCGCTCAAACACAACCCCACACGCACATACCGTCGGATGATCACACTCCACTAAAACATCCCCGATTCCTCACGCAAGCCATTTTCCCTCGCATGAAGGCTTAGGAGGAGCGGAACAGAGATCCGTCAGGGCAGAAGGATGGGAACCGTACGCCGGCTGGTATTGCCCGAGGCGTCGGATGCCTCGACGGTGACGTAATACGCTCGGGCCTTGATCCGCCCCAGACCTCGCGTCCGCAAGTTCAGACTTAAAGCACCGGTGATTTCCCAATCCGCAAGCCGTCCGCTGGCTTCGTCGCTTTCGACAGCGATAATCCGCGCCGCTGCGAGGGGATCACAGACGTCGCGAACTTCCGCTTCGATCACAGCGGACACCATTTTGCCCTTCGCGGGCGACAGAGACACGGACGTCTCCATGAGCGGTGGGGTGGTGTCCTCAATGACGATCCAGACAGTGTCCTCGGCTGACGCGCCGGCGGTATCGGTCACAACCAGACGGAAGCCATACTGCCCGCTCTGGAGATCTACACTGAGAGTTGGTCCCGTGCCGATCTGCGTTTCCCCCTGCCACCAGGTGAAGGTCAATGGCTCGCCATCTGGATCGTACGACGCCCGGCCATCGAGCACACGCCGTTCTATGCCGTAACATTCGAGGTACTGGTCGCCTCCAGCGTTGGCAATCGGCGGGCGGTTTTCGCCGATGCGGTTTCCGGTAACTGAAAAGATATAATGCATCTCGGGGTGATCGTGGGGCACCGCCGCGGGCGGATATGCCACAGGTTCAAAGACATAAACATTACCGTTATGCGTCACTCCGGCGTCCGTGGCGATTGTTGGCTGGTCCGTGCCAAACCAGGCCGACCAGTAGTTCGATCCACCCGCAACGATGAGGTAATAGGTGCCCGGCCCTAAGGTGAGCCCGGAGAAAATGAGAACGTCGGCCGGATAAGCCATGGGGAAAGTAACGGAAGCGACGGCTACTTGGTCGGCCGTGGTCGTGCCCGGCCCCACGCGCCTCATGAGATAGGCCGTGCCTTTGTCGGCGGCGGCCACGGAGTACAGGCGCACCGTGATTTCCACATCCTGGTACCCATTGGTCTGGCTCCAGGAAACAATCCCGAATTCGTCCGTCCGGGCAGCCCATCCGCGCGCGTCCCGGCCGGTTTCAGAAACAACCGTAACAGCCCGCGCCGTCAGCAGCGTCACTGTAAGAAAAAATCCCAGAGTGAAAACCCTGGCCAAACCCCGAACATAAACCATACGTCCCGCCTTATATCCCTCCATTCAACTCTTGTCGAGAAAAGAAGGACGTTGTCTGTGACGAATTCAAAGGTAAGTCACGGAACGTCGGGCAACTCCACCGCCCGGTAAAAGCGTTCGCCGCTGGTCGGATTATCAGGGTCCAGGATTATCGTGGGCGACGCCTTCAGCACAAAATTGGTAAGCGTCATCCAATGGGTCGGCGCGAGCACCGATGCGTAATCCAGGCGGTAGTTCCTGCCGACATTGCCCTGCAGGGTGATGCCGAAATAAAGCCGGCCCTGGATGCTCGGTACAATCGGCGGTTCGGCGGGCTCCAAAGCCACCGCATCGTAGAAAACATTGATCGCCGTGCCGGTTTTGAGCGTGCCATGCAATTCGACGACCCAAATCGCGGCCGCCGGTGGCACGACCATGGAAATCCGGAAAGAATTCCAATTCCTTTCGGGATAGTCGGGCATTCCCAATATACCACTGGACACAGAGCCGAGGATATTGCTGGCGCCGTCGCGCATGATCAGGCGCACTTCGCCCGCATCCAGGTCCGTCGTCTGGAAGCGGCCGCTCAAAATAAGCCCCGCGTTAGTCAGGCCCGCTGTGCCGGCCTGATACAGATAAATGTGGTCTCCGCCATTCGCCACCGTTCCGCTCGCTTGAACCGAGAAGCTGAAAAATCGGCTCCCTTCAATGGGTTGCACCGTGGGGCCCGTTTGGGTCTGTTGCGTCACCGAAGCGATGATGCCCCCAAAGCCCGAGCTCGCGCCGGACAAATTCGCCGTCCACCCCGCGAGGCTTCCTGACTCCGCCCCGCCATTGGTAAGGAACTGGGCCCCGTGAACACATGCGCCCACAAAGCACAGCGTCAGCCCGACGCTCGCGACAGCTTTCTGCTTGTATCGCCCATGCATGTGAAAAGTGCCGGACTCCATTGTTTCATTAGTGGGCCACGAAAAAAAGGACAAAACTATGGACCAGAAATGAGATATCCGGGCTGCTGCGGCTGGTCTGACGACACAGCCATGGTCCGGTTCATGGGTAGGAGCGGACGGAGCAGATTTGGCACAGATTCGCGACGGAACAAGAACTGGGATTTATATGGACTGCGGTGGCAGAGCGAAGCGGCGACACCGCTTTGGCTTCGACGGGTAATGGGGTGAGAGTTGCGGCTCAGGTGAGACGGACGG
>DATENK010000262.1:0-4368 GCA_035275085.1 Verrucomicrobiia bacterium
TGCTCATCGCCTTAAAGGATGTGCTGCCCAACGTCGGCGCGCTGGTGAGCATGGGCGTGGTGACGAATTTGTCCGGCGGCAAGAAATTGCAACGCGTCGGCAACGAGCAGTTCCTGCTACTGCCGGAAGGCGGGGAGACGCATTTGCTGGGAGGCACGTATTATCTGGCGGTCGTGAGCGAAGGGCGTTTGGCAACGAACAATGCAAACGTCGGAATTGGGCTCGCTGATTATACTTTGACGAGTCTTGGCGTTGCGCCCGTGCGCAATTTGGGACTGATCAGTTCAACGGAAGTTTACGACACCAACAGCCTTGAGGCAGCAGAGACGCAGTTGTACCAGTTCAGCGTCAGCAATGCGATTACCATGGAAGTCGCGTTGACGAACATTACCGGTTTTCCTGTCATGTCGCTGCGTTACGGCACGCATTTCCCGAATCCTGGCGCATCCGGCGGTGGTATGGGGCTCGAACAATACGGGCATGACGCCGGCGAGCCGCTCGGGAATCTTGTGCACCCGACGTTGCTGGTGGTTCCGAACCCAACCAATGGCGTTTACACGCTGGCGGTAAAATCGCGCGCTGGATTGAACGGCGTATTTTCGAATGCCACCTATGTCTTGAGGGTGAACGTGCAAACCGTGAACGACGTTGCGTTCGACGGCGGACGCTATAATGTGCAGAACCAGCCGAACTTGAGCTGGCGATTCTTCCGCATCGAAGTGCCACCGGACGCGGTGGGTTGGGACGTACGGCTGACGAACGTCACCAGCGGTCAGCCGCGCATCGTAGTGCGTCGCGATTATCTACCAAATGCGTTGACGACCACGCCCTGGAGTTCGCCGCATACGAAGTTCAGTTGGCCGAGCAGCAATAGTTGGGTGGCTGGAGCGGATTGGACGCGGCGCGGCAGTGATGTGAATGGGGTGAACGAAGATAACCGGATATTGGCGGTAGGCATGGGCCGGCCGCTTGAACCTGGGACTTATTACGTCGGTGTTATTAATAGCGGCGGCTCGGCACAGATGAGTTACACGATCTCCAGCCGTGGTATGGGCAGCAGTTACAGCATTCCGGTAACCGATCTTGCCTTTGCCGGCGGATCTGCCACGCATCCGGGCCTGCCGCCACGCGATGCGGCGTACTACCGCGTGATTGTGCCGACGAACGCGACGAGCTGGAAAGTGAAACTGACCGCGTTGAGTGGCGAGTCTATGCTGGCGGTGCTGCCCGGCGCGCTGCCGAACGTGGATTCGATCGCAGCATCGGGATCGGTCACCAATGGGCGCGGCATGCAGAAGTTCGGCAACGAACACTTCCTCGAGTTGCCCTTGTCCGGCGGAACAAACTTTTACGTGGTGAATCCGGGCACGAATTATTTGGCCGTGATCTCCGAAGGATTGAATCCGCCAAACTCTTCCCGGGTAGGTGCCGGGCCAAGCAGCTTTACGATCTCGAGCGAAGGAATGATGCCCGTGCGTGACTTCGGCACGACCACGGCCGCAGACATTCTGTATTCCGATACTCTGCAAGGCGGAGAATCAAAGGCGTATCAATTCACCTCGCGCACCGGCTTATTCGGGATCAAGGTGCGGCTGGAACAACGGGTAGGGAATCCGGTGATGTCGTTAATCCAGGGATTTCGTCTGCCTGATCCGGGGGCGGGCTATCAGTCGATCTCACCAGACCTGTATGGTTATGAAGGCGGCGTGGCCGGCCCGCTGGTGAATGGATCGTTGATCACGATCGCCAACCCGAGCAACAACCTCTACAGCTTTATTGTCAAGGAACGCGTCGTTCTCCCGGCGCTCACTTATCCCGACAGCAGCTATACGATTCGCATCCAGGAATTGGGGATACGGGACCTGAATTTCGATCCGACGCTCAATACGAACGGCCAGAGTCACATTGCGACTGGGGACCTCGAGGACAATGAGCGCACCTACTTCAGAGTGGTTGTGCCGCCAACCCTTAACGGCGCACCAGTGGTGGGCTGGCAGTTGAAGTTGGCGCAGTCGTCAGGCATTGCGTTCCTGCGCGTCCGCAAAGACCAGTTGCCGAATGATTCCGTGAGTGGATTGATGCCTTTCACGCCAGCGACGGGAATTATCGTGCCGCCATTCCTGACGAATGGCATTTGGTACGTCGAGGTGAAGGGGAGCAACTCGACGGCGTTTACGCTGACGAGCAGTCACATCACTTTGGAACGCGCGCCGTGGCTGATGCCCGGCCCGGATGTGGTGGGGGGCAGCCCCGGCGTAACTCCGCCGGAATTCGGCGATAGCGGCGTCGACCCGGATGGCAATCCCGTGCCGCCGGACCAGAGCCTCTTCCTGGAGCAAGGCGGATTGCATTACTACGCCGTGCGCGTCCCGACAAATAATTACGGACTGCTCCGCGTGCAATTGCAGGCCGTCAGCGGTGACCCAAATCTGTATGCGCGGACGAATTTCCCGCCGACCTTGCACCACAACGCCAACGGCGGCTCGGGAACAATTTTCGATCGTTCGATGGTGCTGACGGCGACTGAATACGCCAATTGGGTACCGTTGGATGGGAAAGTGGAGACGCGCTTGACGCCGGGTCTGTGGTACATGGTCGTGCGTGCTGCAGGCAATGCAAACGCCCGGTATCGTTTGAAATTTTCAATCGGAACGATTACCGATGTGCCGATCCATGGCCCCGAGTTGCTGCAGCAGGAATTAGCGGGTGGCGATTGGCGGTATTACCGGGTGCAAATGCCCGATACAATTCCGCTGAACTTCAATGTGTCGTTCACCCAGGTTTCGGGTGACGTGACGATGTATATCCGCGATACGGTGCCGCCCGGAAATGGCGCGACGCCAAATACCTTCGATATCAAGACGTGGTACACAGACTTGCGGAACACAGTGACCAATGCGAGTTACGACGCGCCGACCACCTATACGTTCGCGGCACCGCCGGTGCGCATCGGGGGTGTTTATTACTTTGGTTTTCGCGCCGTGAATGACGCGACCTTTACTGTACGCGTGACCACGAATGGCGGGCCGACTTCCGTGGTGCCCATAATACCGTTCTATGCGGGCACGGTAACGACGAATCTTGGCCCTTATGGGACGGCGTTGTTCCGTATCAATGTGCCGCCGGAAGGCACGCGCTGGAAGCACACGAGCGTCCATTCCAATGTGGTGCAGCTTGCGTTGGAGAATGGAACGTATCCGCTGCTCGCGCAGTCCGATGATTGGCGCAGCTCCGGCGCGAATGGGCAACTTAACGTGCCGTTGCGCGGACCGTGGCCGTGGGTGACGAATGTCGCGTTTTTCCTGCTCATGACGAACAGTTCGGCGAACCCCCAAACCGTGACCTTCAATATGGACGGCAAGAACGCGCAGACCGACGACGATGATAATGACGGAATCCTGGATTGGTGGGAATATCAGTATTTCGGGACGACGACTTACACGGCGACCGCGGATCCGGATGGCGACGGTGTGAACAATCGCGATGAATACGCGGAAGGCACGCTGCCGAACGATCGCACGTCGTTCCGGCCGCGGCTCACGCTGACGACGCTGAACGGCACCGTCGCAAAGAATCCGAACCAAACAAATTTCGCCATGGGCGACAGCGTCACGCTCACAGTGACGCCAAACGCGGGCTATGTGTTCGCGGGATGGTCCGGCAATGCGACCGGGTTAACGAACCCATTCACGCTCGTGATGAACACGAACAAAATCATTACGGCGAACTGCAAGCTACCTGGTGATGATTGGTTGATCGCTTACACGCTGGCAGGAGGAAATGTCACGGCCAGTTCCAGCAATGTGAGTTATACGAAAGAGCCGGGTGAACCGAACCACGCGGGCAATTCGGGGGGCAAATCGGTTTGGTGGAAATGGACGGCGCCATATGATGGCCAAACCACGATCCGCACGATTGGCAGCAGTTTCCCGACGATCCTCGGGGTTTACCGCGGAGGCAGTTCGGTTTCGAACCAGACATTGATGGCGAGCGATTACAATTCCCTTGGCGGACTCAATCGCAGTCAGGTGATCATCAACGCCGTGGCGGGCACGGTGTATGCGATTGCGGTCGATGGATATAATGGCGCCACCGGGAACATTCAACTTGAGGTAGCGGAAAACCGTGCCGTGCGGCTCACCACAGTCGTGTTCCAGCCGGATGGCAGCGCGCAACTCTTTGGCGAAGGGGCGCCGACCACCACCTATGTCATCGAGGCGAGTAACGATCTGGTGAACTGGACTGAGTTCGGCACCGTGTTCTCAGACCCGGCGGGCATATTCTCCTTCATCGACTACGACGCGCCCAACTCCGGGGTTCGGTTTTATCGCGCGCATAATTGAGATTCCGGTTGTCTACGAATGCCGG
>DATENK010000263.1:0-5659 GCA_035275085.1 Verrucomicrobiia bacterium
CCGTAATCTGTGCTGGCCATGGATCCTTGCTAAACCCTGACCGGATGTCTTTCGCGTTTCGTCATTGGACATTTGGTCCGAACATCCTAAATTCGCCTCTGAGTTGTTGCATTTAACATGGCGTATCTGAACGAACATTATTTAAAGCTCAAGGCCGGTTATCTCTTTCCTGAGATCGCCCGCCGCGTGAACGCGTTTTGCCAGGCGAAGCCCGATGGGGCCAAGCGGCTGATCCGCTGCGGCATCGGAGACGTCACGGAACCGTTGCCGCCCGCGGTGATCGCGGCGTTGCACAAGGCGGTCGATGAAATGGGCCAGCGTGAAACCTTTCACGGGTATGGCCCCGAGCAGGGCTACGATTTTCTGCGGAGAGCGATCGCCGACAACGATTATCGCGCCTACGGGCTCGAAATCGCCGATGACGAAATCTTTGTTTCAGACGGCTCGAAATGCGATGGGGGCAACATCCTGGATGTTCTCGGCTCGCGCAATCGCATCGCGATGATGGACCCGGTTTATCCGGTCTATGTGGACACCAACGTGATGGCCGGCCACACCGGTCCGGCGGACGGTTCGGGCGCGTACGAGGGACTGGATTATTTACCTTGCACGCCTGGAAACGGGTTCGTCCCCGACCTGCCTCGCCAGCGCGCTGATATCATTTACCTATGCTATCCGAATAACCCAACGGGCGCCGTGGCCACTCGCGATCAACTCGCCGCGTGGGTGAAATATGCGCTCGCCAACGAATCAATCATTCTGTTCGACGCGGCTTACGAGGCGTACATCAGCGACCCTGCGATCCCGCATTCGATTTACGAGATCCCGGGCGCGCGCAATTGCGCAATCGAATTTCGCAGCTTTTCGAAGAATGGCGGGTTCACGGGCACACGCTGCGCCTTTACCGTGGTGCCCAAATCGCTAATGGCTTCGACGCCGGACGGCGAGCGGGTAGCACTTCACGGCCTCTGGCATCGGCGAATGAGTACTAAGTTCAATGGCGTGAGCTATCCGGTGCAGCGGGCTGCTGAAGCGATTTACACGCCGGATGGCAAGGCGCAGGTCAAAGCGCTGATCCAGCATTATATGGGTAACGCGCAGGTGCTCCGCAAAGGCGCAAAGGCTGCCGGGCTCAATGTATTTGGAGGCGTGAATGCGCCATACATCTGGGTGCAGACCCCGCCCGGCATTTCCAGTTGGCAGGCGTTTGATCGGATACTTAATGACGCGAACGTCGTCATCACGCCCGGCAGCGGTTTTGGCCGGAATGGGGAAGGTTTTTTCCGCATTTCGGCCTTCAATTCCCGCGCCAACGCGGAGGAAGTCGCCCGGCGGCTCCAATCCATAAAGTGGTAATCGAAACCGCCTAGAGGCGGAACTCCGAACGTTCGCCGACCGTGGCTGGCACGAAAACGGCTGCTGCAACGCTTCCGCGACGGAACGTATGCTTTATTACACGATTTATGTCAAAGGGTTGAACAACCAGACTGGCTACATTGATGTTGCCCTGGAGGACGACCTCTTGCTTAAAGATTACCAGATATTTCTCGATATCGGTCTCAAAGCGCATAAGCCCTATCCGATCGCGAACGTCGCCGCCGGCAAAGGCAAGGCTGGGCAGTTCATCATCGATATTGCGACGATCGCGGCCATAACGCTCAACCCGCCGAGTTGAGCCTTTTGGGCGGTGTCCGATTGAAGATTCCCGCTTCGGGGCCGTCTGATTTTCAGGTAATGAGTTCAGAGAAGTTGCAAAATGGAGTGCTCCCCCAATTCTCGACCCTGGAAGCGTTTGATCACCAGCCGCGAACCCGACTGATCTTCGGGATTAATTCAGTCGAGAGAGTAGGGGAACTGACTCGCGAATTACCCGCCTCGAAAGTTCTGCTCGTGACCGATCCCGGCATCGTCGGGGTGGGCCACTCTGAGCGCGTCCGCCGTTTCCTGGAAAAGGTGGGCTTGCGGGTGGCGGTGTTCGATCAGTCGGAAGAAAATCCAACGACGCGCTGCATTGATGCCTGCCTGAAAATGGCTTCGCAGATCGATGCCTTTGTGGCAGTCGGTGGGGGCAGCAGTCTCGACACGGCCAAAGGCTGCAATTTCCTTCTCACCAACGGCGGCCGCATGCAGGACTACTGGGGCGTCGGCAAAGCCAGCAAGCCGCTGCTGCCGCTGATCGCAATTCCAACCACCGCGGGGACCGGTTCAGAATGTCAGTCATTCGCGCTGATCGCGGATTCGGACACACACCAGAAAATGGCTTGTGGCGATTTCAAAGCCGCTCCGCGCATCGCCATTCTCGATCCGGTGCTCACGCTGTCGCAACCGCATCGTGTCACGGCTTGCACCGGCATCGATGCGATTGCGCATGTGGTTGAGACAGCGGTTACGAAAAAGCGAACGGCGCTCTCGCTCATGTACGCGCATGAAGGGTTCAAGCTGACGGTGCCAAATCTTCCGCGCATTTTCGAAAATCCAAACGATCTGGAAGCTCGTGGCCGCATGCAACTCGGCGCGGCCTTCGCCGGTCTGGCCATCGAAAACAGCATGCTGGGCGCTGCTCATTCGGCCGCCAATCCACTTACGGCACATTACGGTATCGTCCACGGTCAGGCCGTCGGCATGATGCTCCCGTACGTAGTTCGCTTTAACGCCCAGGATCGCGATGCGCTTCGCGCCTATGCTGAGCTTGCGTCCGCGCCGGAGATCGCCTGCGTGAGCGATGGCCCGGAAAAGGCACTGGACGCTCTTGTCGGGCATCTTGAATCACTCCTGCGGCTCGCTGGCATGCCGCGTTCATTGGCCGACTGTGGTGTTCAGCCTTCGATGATTCCGACCTTGGCCGACGAAGCCGCCCGCCAATGGACGGCTACCTTCAACCCACGTCCGGTTTCGGTGAAGGACTTTGCCGGCCTTTTCGAACTTGCTGTTGCCGGTCGAAAAGCTTGAGCAACGCAAAATTCTTCGTGCGTGACCCGAAATCTTTGCTACACTCCTTGTCGAGAATATGCCCGTACAGTCTTCAAACGCGTCATCGCCGATCCAACGGATCCAAGTGTTTCTTGAGCCAGCGGAGCGCGCCAAAATCTGCCTGGAAAGCTACGACGACAACCTCGGCTGGTACACCGCGGCATCGCTGAGCATTCCGTTGCATCAATTGCCGCTGTTGGAGCAGGCAATTGAGCGCATGCACGGAGTGGCCGCGCCGTCGCAGCAACGACCAATGGGCAATATTATCGCATTTCCGAAGAGCGCTTAGCGGCGGCTGCTGGACGCTTGCCGTTCGCCCGGAGCACTCTGCGCGACAGTCACTTTGCCGAGCATCTTTTTGATTTCCTCCACATCTTTATCTTCATCCATGATGTGGTTTTCGAGCATGTAGCGGGTCGGCTCATGTTTGCATACGCGATGCGCGCGTGTGTAAACATCCACGGCGCGCTGCTCTAATTCCATGTCCATTTCCAGCATTTCGGTGACGTTAGAAGATTGGCGAATCGTCCCGATCTCCACCGTGGGAACGCCGCCCAAATAAACGATTCGTTCAGCCCACATCTTGGCGTGCGAGAGCGCCTCTTGCGCGCTATGTTTGAAAAAATCCTCAAACAACACTCGATCGCGGCCCATCACGAGCACGCTGTGCTGGTTGTATTGGACCACCGCCGTGTATTCGAGTGAGACCGCCTCATTGAGTGTCTCGATCAGTTCCGCATGTTCAGCCATATTTTACCCTTGCGTTTTACTGTCTGAACGCTAGTGCATCTCGTGGTTCACTTCAACATCGACTTCAACTGAGCGGGATCATGCGTCGGCGGAAGGCACGCCGTCCCGGTGCAAAGATAAACGGTCGCTTTCCCGTCCTTCGCCGGCAGTGTCCGCGCGAATTCCTCGACTGGGCCGGTGGTGCCGAGAACGACTTTGTTTGGTTGAAACACTGCATGGGCCGCACGCAATAGTCCGGGGCGCCCCTGCTCGCCTGCGATGACCACTCGCTTTGGTTCCTCCAGCCAAAACATCAGCGCAGACAACATGTGCGGCACGGCCTGTGGCAATTCCTCCAGCCGTTCGGAGAAAAGTTTGAGGCTTTTTTCGGCCGACTCCGTGAAATCTCTGCGGTCTGTGATCTTTCCGAGCTTCAATAAGGCCATTACTGCTACCGAATTTCCGGATGGTTCCGCACCATCGTAATCCTCCTTCACCTTCAAAATCAGATCGCCCGCGCTGCTCTGCCAAAAACCACCATTTTCGCGATCGTAGAACCTGGCAAGCATCGATTCGGCCAAAGCGATCGCAAAGTCCAGGTCCTTCGTATCCAACGTTGCCTGATACAACTCGACTGTGCCGGACAGCAGAAACGCGTATGCGTCCAACAGTTGAACTGAATCGCGTTCGCCATCGCGCCAACGATGATAGAGCGTCTTGCTTTTTGGATCCCAAAGCCTGGCCTGCAGGAAATTGAGGTTTTTGCGCGCGGCTTTCAAATACGTCTCGTCTCCCAACACTGCATATGCTCGCGCAATCCCACCCAACATCAGTCCATTCCACGACGCGAGGATTTTGTCGTCCAGATGGGGACGAACGCGTTTTGAGCGCGCGGCAAACATCTTCTCTTTCGCCGCCTTCAGGAGCGGTTCTTCTGACGTTGAGAGATTCGTGTCCGCCATGCTCAAGACGTTCTGGTGGGGCAGGGGATGAGGATCGCTGTGGTCCTCGAAGTTGCCCTTTTCGGTCACGCCAAAGACGCGCACTGCGACCTTCAGTTCCTGGGGCGAAAGCAATTCCTTCATCTCGGCCATCGTCCAACAATAAAACTTCCCTTCCTTGCCTTCGCTGTCCGCGTCCTCGGCCGAATAAAATCCGCCTTCGGGATGGGTCATGTCGCGGAGGACATACCGAATGATGTCGCGCGCCACGTCCGCATAGCCGTCCTCGCCGCTCGCCAGATAACAATCCAGAAAGAGCGCGAGCAATTGCGCGTTATCGTAGAGCATCTTCTCGAAATGCGGCACTAGCCAAAAGCGGTCTACCGAGTAGCGCGAAAACCCGCCGCCGAGTTGATCGTAAATGCCGCCCGCGGCCATGCGTTCACACGTATGCAACACCATATTAACGGCTTCGTCGTCCTTGAACTTCACGCCGTAACTCAGCAGGAACGAAGGATGGCTGGGCGAAGGAAACTTTGGCGAATTGCCAAACCCGCCATATTTTTTATCATAATTTTCTTTCAGCTTCGGAGCCGCCTCGCGCAACACAGAAGAGGTCAACACCGTTTTGCCCGGGGTCTCCCGTCCCGTCATCTCGTTGAGGCGCCGATGCATCTCAGCCGACGACTCCGCCAATTGCTCGTGTCGTTCCTGCCACGCTTTTTGAATTTGCTTCAGGATTTGCAGGAAGCTCGGTCGGTTGAATTTCGATTCGGGCGGCCAGTAAGTCCCGCCGTAGAATGGCTTTCGGTCCGCGGTGAGAAACACATTCAAAGGCCAACCACCAGAGCCGGTCATCGCCTGGACAAAAGTCATGTAAATCTTGTCGATGTCCGGGCGCTCTTCGCGGTCCACTTTGATGCTGACGAAGTGTTCGTTGAGAAATTTTGCAGTCTCTTCACTTTCGAACGACTCACGTTCCATGACGTGACACCAATGGCAGGTCGAATAGCCAATGC
>DATENK010000264.1:0-6204 GCA_035275085.1 Verrucomicrobiia bacterium
GGGGGGCGGGGGGGGGTGAAAGGTGGCGACAGGGTGACAGGAGGCCTGCAAACATTGAGCGAAACACATGTCACTTGCCCAAAAAAAGGCGACAGGTACCGGCCTCGGGTACAACAGGTCTTAAGCAAAGCCAGTCGCGAATAAGCAGGACTAATTTACTGGCTGATCTGTTTCTTCAACCTTCATTGGAGTAGTTCCCGCAATTCCTCGAGGGTCAACGCCTCGGCAAGCTGTTCTTCGCCCCCCAACGTCGCTGAAATGATCTCGCGCTTGCGCTGCTGCAGGCTCAGAATTTTTTCCTCCACCGTGTTCCGTGTAATCAGTTTGTAGGAAGTGACCACGCGCGTCTGACCGATACGATGCGCGCGGTCGGTCGCCTGATCTTCCACTGCGGGGTTCCACCAGGGGTCGAAATGGACCACGGTATCGGCGCCGGCAAGGTTCAGGCCGACGCCGCCGGCTTTCAAGCTGATCAGAAACACCGGCGCGTTTCCTTGTTGGAATTGATTCACGACTTCGCCGCGGTTGCCTGTCGAGCCGTCGAGATAGCAGAACTCGACTTCACGTTCTTTAAGCTTGTCCTTTAGGAGCGACAGCATGCTCACGAACTGGCTGAACACCAGCACTCGATGGCCGCCGTCGATCGCTTCATCCAGCAGTTCCGTGAACAACTCGACCTTTCCAGAATTGTCGGCCGAGGCATTTTCCAACTTCAACAACCGCAAATCGCAGCAGATTTGCCGCAGGCGCAGTAGTGCGTTCAGGATCACCATCCGGCTGCGCGCCAACCCTTGCGTATCCACCGCCTCGAAAACTTCCTTGCGACTGGCATCGAGGATTTGCTGATAGACCGCGCTCTGCTCGCCCGACAGATCGCACATCGCGACCTGTTCCACTTTCGGCGGCAATTCGGGCGCCACGTCCCGCTTGAGGCGCCGCAGAATGAACGGGCGCAAGCGCCGGGCGAGCCGCTCCTGTGCGTGCGCAGCACGATGGCGCGTGATCGGGATCTCGTAGCGCTCGCGAAAATCCTGCGCCGCTCCAAGATAGCCGGGCATGAGAAAATCGAAGATCGACCAAAGGTCGAGCACGGAATTCTCCAGCGGCGTGCCGGTCAGCACCAGGCGATGACGCGCTCGGATGTTTTTGACCGCTTGTGCGTTTTGCGTCTCGCGATTCTTGATGTGTTGCGCTTCGTCAAGCACAACCGTGTCGAACTCGATTTCGCGATACAGCTCGGAGTCGCGCCGGATCAGGGCATAGCTGGTGATCACGAGATTGGAATTGGGAATATCCTCAAAGAGTTCGTGCCGGTCGGGTCCATTCAGCGCAATCACCTTTAGTTGCGGCGTGAACTTTTTCGCTTCGGCCACCCAATTGAACACCAGGCTCGTTGGGCAAATCACCAGCACTGTGCCTTCAATGCCTTGCACAAGGGCCAATGTTTGCAGCGTTTTGCCCAAACCCATTTCATCCGCCAGAATCCCGCCGAAGCCGTTCGCGCGAAGAAAGTTCAGCCACGCCACGCCGCTCTTCTGGTACGGCCTGAGCACGCTTTCCAGTTCGCCCAGCGGCGGGCATTCCATCTTCAACTCGCCCCAGCCGGCCGGCGCCTTCAGTTTCCAGTGGCCGATGGAAGACTGCACGAACGCGGCTTGGGCGCGATCAATCCGATAACCTTTCGGGTGTTGCTGCGGCGCGCAATCCAGCAACACCTCCTGAAGTTCCTCAACCGCACCGGTATCGATCACCGCAAACTTGCCGTTCTTCAATCGCGTATGGCTCTGGCCGGACAAAAGCAGCCGCTGAATTTCCGCAGGCGAAAACTTCTCGCCTCCACTGGCATTGAACGCCACATCGAGATCGAACCAGCGCTCGCCCGATGGGTTAATCTGGAAGCGCGGTTCGATGCGCTCCAATTTTTCAGTAGTGCTGCGTTCGAGCCGCTCTTCCATTGTCACGTGCCATTCGCGCTGCAGTTTTGGGAACTCGCGGGCGAAGAAATTCAGCACCGAGCTCTGGCCCAGCAACTGATACCGTCCTTGTGCGTCTGGTCCATTGAATCCCGCGCGCAGCAGACGCCCAAGCGCCGCCTGTTCGGCTGCCAAATCGCGAGTTGAATACCCTTTAGCGTCGCCGGAGTCGGGCAGCCATACTGCTTCGTCGCGCGAAGTCGTTCCGAGCGTCAGAATCCGTGGGCCGTACTGGCACTGCAACAGTGCACTCAATTGCGCCAGACCGCCCTTGAGTTCCAAAATGAATTTGGGCGGCCGCACCTCGAACGTAAAATCTTCCAAGCTGAAATTCGCCCGGGCTCCCAATTGCCGAAACTCAGTGTTCAAAAACTGTGGCACCTGCGAGCGCGGAATCCGGCCGGATTTGCCGCCGGCCGACGGTTGAATGGTGTTATTGTGGAACGTCCACCCTTCCGCGATCGATATCCCGCCCGAGTCCTGAACAACCACTTCAATTTCCCCTGACGCCAATAACGTCGCCGTGGCTGCGCTCGCCAGAGCGCGGCTGACTACCTTCAGCGGCGTGGACTTCCCGAGCGTAACTCGCGGATGATCGACCAACATCGAAAGCAGCGGCGGGAGATCTTTCGTCTCAAGCACCAGCACGGCCGGCACATCGCCCCCGGTGATTTGGTCCAGCGCATCCAGCAAACGATTGTCCTGTTCTGAGAATTGCCATGCCCGGTTTTTCGGTAGCGCATTCAGCGGTGAGCGCCCGCCCGCCCAACTGCCTTCAAAGGACAACATCACTTTGCCGCGCGAGGCGGCCTGACTGAAATTCGGTGGAAAGATGATGCACAATTCGGCGGGTTCCCCTTCCGTCCCGCGTGCGAGCCCGGACCGCGGAGCGGCAGGCTTCACCCGCTGCAACTCAGGCGCCGGCGCCGGCTTCAAATGGTGCAACCCGACCGCCACGGAATGCGCGCAAATTGTGCCCCATTCCCGCGAGTCGCGACACGTGCAAAGGTTGTCGATGTCGATTGAATTTTTAATCACCAGCCCGGCGCGATAGCTGGTTTCCCCTTCCTGAACCACGCCCTTGAGCACCGGCGGCGACCAGTTCGAGCTGAGCACGTGGCCGGTCCCAACCATCGCCCGAGCCCGTTTCATCGCCTCCCAACCCGCGATCTTCGCGAAAAACGCGTCTGTCAGCTCAACGCTCACGCTGTGAAGATCATGCGCGGGTCGTCGATGGTCAATCACGTGATGCAAGGCTCGAGGACGTACACAGAAGCGGGCCCAGTAACAGATCACGGCCCTTCGAGATTGCTCGTTACCGGCTGCTGAGCTGGGTGGGTTTGATTTGCTGAAGGTCGGCGGCGAGCTTTTTGACCTTGGCTTCCTGCGAGGAAAGTTCGGTGCTCAATTTTTTGGCGGTGGCTTCTGCGTCTTTGAGCTCTGCCTGGAGTTTGGCGTCGGCGCCTTTCTCAAGGGCGGTTTTCTTTTCGGCAATGGCGGCTTTATAGGCCTCGAGTTCGCGGCGGAGGGTGGAAACGCTTTGGCGGGCGCGGAAGAGATCGGTCTGGGCGAGGGCGGCTTTCCATCGGGCGACTTCGGCTTTGGCGGCGGGGAGGAGCAGGGCGGGATCCTTGGATTTGGCTTCGGCGAATTTCTTGTCGGCGGATTCGAGATCCTTTTTGCGCGCTTCGATGGCATTCAGGGAATTGGTAGTGGCTTCACGGGCTTTGCTGCGCGCCGCGCGTGCATCGGCGAGCTTCTTTTCGTGCTCGGGAGGCGGAAAGACCTGGGTCAAGAGTTCCTGCGGCGCCTTGGCCGCTTCTTCCTTCAGCTTCACGACAAGGTCTTCGCTGGCCTTTTGCTGGGTTTTGGCGGTTTCGGCGGCCTTATTCGCGGCTTCCAAGTCAGATTTTGCCTTCGTGAGCGCGGCTTCGGCGATCTTCAATTCGGAATTGGTTTGTTTGGCTTGTTGCTGGAGTTCGGCGAGGCGTTTTTCAGCTTGCTTAAGGCGCTCGGAGATCGGCAAGGGATTGCTTTCGAGATCGCCGAGGCGTCTGGCGTCTTTGGCGTTCCATACAGCGACGCGGCCAGCGAAGTCGGTGGCGATCACGCGCTCGCCATCGTGGGTAAAAACGGTGCGAAGGGGAAGTTCGCCTTCGAACTGGAACGATTTGATTTTATTGCCTTCGGCATTCCAAGTGATGACCTGGTTATCGCGTCCGCACGAGACGAGTTTCCCGTCATGAGTGTAGGCCAGGGACAATGCACCGCCGCTGTGCGCCGCCCACGTCTTGGCTTGCTTGCCCTCGGCGCTGTCCCACCAGCGGATGTTTCCGTCTTCACTGGCAGACGCGAGGATTTTGGAATCAGCGCGCCAGGAGAGCGCGGTCACCGCTGCTTTGTGGCCGGCGAGCGTGAAAAGTTCCTGGCCGTTGTCCGGGTCCCAAATGCTGATGCCGCCGTTGCGATCGCCACTGGCCAGAAACTCGCCATTTGGGCTGAAGGCAACAGCCGTCACCCAATCGGTGTGCTTTTTGATTTTATGCAGCAGCTCACCATCCTTCGTTGAATAGATTTTCACCAGCCGGCTCGGGCCCCCGATGGCTACCTTCGATTGGTCCGGACTGAGGTCGGCGGCGATCACGGTGTCCTGTTCGGCGCCAACGGCAATGATCTGTTCACCGGAGGCGATGTCCCAAACAACGACCTTCCCGGTTTTTGCGCCCTGGCCACCGCCGGCGAGCAGCAATTTGGCATTGCGACTGAATTTAAGATCCACGGGCTGGCCATTCGTGAACGGAAGGACGCCGAGAAACTCCAGTGTATCGGTATTGTATATGAGTACCTGTTTTTGGGCAGCAATGGCGACCAGGGGCGACCATGGGCTGGCGGCAAGCCCAACCAGCGGGTTGTTGCGCGTGGTATGTACCACTGGATCAAGCGCGAGTTCTGTGGGCAGCGGCAGCGGACCTTCGGGTTTGCCGATAGCGGCGGACTTGAGGCTGAGGTCGACGGCAGGCTTGCTGGAAACGATCGCTTTGCTACCGGAATTTTCCAGCAGTCCGCCCGCGATCCATTTCTTGAAGACGTCCAGTTCTTTATCGGACAACTTCTTATTCGGCGGCATGGTCGGTTCTTCGGCGTGTGTGATGGCCTTCCAGAGTTTACTGCCGTCAGGATTTCCCGAGATGACCACCTGGCCCGAACCGCCACCCTTGATCGCGCCATTGAAGCTGGTGAGGTCGAGGTCGCCCTTGAGCTTGTCTGGGTTATGGCACTTGGAGCAATGGGTTTCAACGAGGGGAAGGATCTGGTCCTGGTAGGTGACCTTTTCCTGACCGTATGCGGGACTGACGAATAACCAAGCACCAAGCACCAAGGACCAGAGAAGCACCAAGCTCCAATAACCAACCATTTCTAGTGCCTGGTGATTGGTGCTTCTCTGGTGCCTGGTGTTCGGTGTTTGGTGCTTCCCCATTCGTTGCTTTGGCATCAGTGATTGAAAATGAATTCCTTGCTGTTCAGCAGCGACCAAAACAGGTCGTTCAGCACCGGTTCGGGATCTTTGGCGTCGGCGAGGAATTTATCGAGCGCACTAATCTCATCCGACGTCGGCTTGCGGCTTAAGCAGCGCATGTAAAGGTCGGCGATGATCTCGGCGGGCTTCTTGCCTGCCTTCAGCAGGCCTTTTACGACTCCGCCGTCCTGCACCTTGTCGTTCACCGTGCTGCCATTCAGGAGGTGCAGGGCTTGCGAGAGATTGGGTTCAGTCTTTACTTCGCAGGAGCAGACGGTATCGCGCTTGGCGCGGCCGAAGGTGGTCAGGAAATAGGTGCTCGTGTTTCCATCGGCGATCTCGACTGCGCGCGCGCCGCGCGGCAGCCCCTGGAATTTGTCGTTGGTGGCGGTGACCTGGTTGATGCAGTCCAGCAACACCTCTGCGCGCACCCGGCGAATCGCCGCTTTGGCGAAGTTACGATCGTCCTGCGCGTTCGTGTCGTTCGGGCGCGTGGAAAGCTGATACGTCCGCGAAGCACAAATGTCGCGCACGAGCCGGCGGAAATCGTAACCGTATTCGGTAAATTTCGCGGCCAGGGTATCGAGCAACTCCGGGTTGGAGGGCGGATTGCTGACGCGCACATCGTCGACAGGATCGATGACACCTTTGCCCATGAAATGCGCCCAAATGATATTTGCCAGATTGCGCGCGAAATAGGGGTTCTCCGGCGAG
>DATENK010000265.1:0-9754 GCA_035275085.1 Verrucomicrobiia bacterium
TCCCTGGCGGCGCGCGCTGGCGTTATGTCTGGGGTAGTGCGCTGACCTTTGCGCTGGCGGTGCAGTTCATCACGGGTCTGTTTCTCTGGCTGGCGTATAACCCGAGTTCGCAGACCGCCTGGGAAAGCGTTTATTACATCCAACACCACATGACCGGCGGCGCGTGGCTTCGGGGCATTCATCATTTCACGGCGCAGGCCATGAATGTGTTGCTCGTGCTGCATCTCATGCAAGTGGTGATCGACGGCGCATACAAAGCACCCCGCGAAGTGAACTTCTGGTTTGGATTCGTGTTGTTGCTGCTGGTCCTTGCCTTGTCATTGACGGGCTATCTGCTGCCGTGGGACCAAAAAGGTTTTTGGGCAACCAAAGTCGCCACCAACATTGTGGCCATCACACCGTTTATCGGGCCGCAATTGCAGAAACTGATCATCGGCGGCGCTGACTATGGCCATCACACACTCTCGCGCTTTTTCGCGTTGCATGCGGGCTTCCTTCCAGGGCTCATCGTCGTGCTGCTGGCCGGTCACATCTATTTGTTTCGCCGACACGGGCTTACTGTCAAAGAACCGCGACGCGGCCCTGACACTTACTTCTGGCCCGACCAGGTATTGAAAGACGCCGTTGCGTGCCTCGCAGTGCTTGCAACAGTGC
Organism: Verrucomicrobiia bacterium; assembly: GCA_035275085.1. GTDB lineage: Bacteria > Verrucomicrobiota > Verrucomicrobiia > Limisphaerales > DATENK01 > DATENK01. The sequence continues at coordinate 655 of DATENK010000265.1, forward strand.
TGTTCCTGATCATTGCGGGCAAGGGCGCCGAACTCGGCGGTCCCGCGGATCCGACCGAGCCATATTCCGCCGCGCGGCCGGAATGGTATTTCTTATTCCTGTTTCAATTCCTGAAATATTTTCCGGGCGGCACGGAGGTTTGGGGGGCGATTGTCGTCCCAACGCTAATCCTGGTCGTCATGTGCCTGATGCCGTTCTTCGGCAAATGGCGGTTGGGGCACTTGTTCAATATTGGCTTTTTGGTTGCGATGTTTATAGGTGTCGCGCTCTTGACCGGGCTGGCTATTAAGGACGACCGGGGAAACGCTTCTTTTCGCGCCGCGAAAAAGGCGGCCGACCACGAAGCCGAACGGATCAAAGTCCTCGCGGCTGCCCAGGGCATCCCGACCAGTGGCGCGGCGAATTTGCTGGGCGAAGATCCTTTTGTGCAAGGCCCGAAACTCTTCGCGCGCAACTGCTCCAGTTGCCATCGCTACGGCGGCGACAACGCGCTCGGCTTGACACCGAAAGATCCACAATCCGCGGCGGATTTGAAGGGGTTCGCATCACGCGACTGGATCGAGCGGCTCCTTGATCCCGCGCATATCACGAGTACGAATTATTTCGGCGGCACAAAATTTGCCAGCGGGAAGATGGTGAAGTTTGTGAAGAAGGACCTGGCCGAGTACACGCCACAGCAAAAGGAACAAGTGCGGAAAGCGTTGTCTGCCGAAGCAAAACTGAAATCACAAGCAGCAGCCGAGCCAAGAGATGCTTCCGATATCGCGGCAGGTCGCGCGTTGATAAAAAGCAAGTGCACCGAATGTCATGCTTTCGGTGCAGCGGACGAAGATGCGACCGGGCCGGACCTGACGGGTTACGGTTCACGCGAATGGCTGATCGGCTTCATTTCAAATCCTGCGCATCCGAAGTTCTACGGCAAGCGAAATGACCGCATGCCGCGATTCGCAGAAGAAAAAATTCTGGACACGAAGTCGATTGCCTTGATCGCAGACTGGTTGAGAGAAGATTGGTACGAGCCGTCGACGACGGCGAGTATTGCGCGCTAAACTGCTTTCTCGCCACGTTCCTCAGTCCGAATGCGGATGGCGTCCTCGATTTCGGAGATGAAAACCTTGCCGTCGCCAATTTTGCCGGTTTTCGCCGAATTGATGATCGATTGCACCGCGGCATCGACCTGTGAATCCGGCAGGACGATCTCGACCTTGATCTTGGGCAGGAAATCCACAGTGTATTCACTGCCGCGATAAATTTCCGTATGTCCCTTTTGGCGGCCGAAGCCTTTCACCTCGGACACCGTCATGCCGAGCAACCCGAGTTCGTGCAACGCGTCTTTGACTTCGTTCAGTTTGAACGGCTTGATAATTGCCTCAATCTTTTTCATAACGGCTCCGCGTTAATTAAATCCACCGTCAGCGTGTCCCCTTCTTGGACTGCACGCAAGCCACAATGTTCTTCACTGCTTGAGTGCGACAATGATAATACGTCCCAAACAAATGAAGCGCATTGTCCCCTGGCTCGCAGCAATGATTGGCCTTACCGGACTGGCCGAAAGCAGAATCGACGTTCGCCAGCATGGCGCCGCGGGGGATGGAGCCAAGCTGGATACCGCCGCCATTCAAAAGGTGGTCGATCTTTGCGCTGAACGTGGTGGCGGCCAGGTTTTCTTCCCGGCGGGCCGTTATCTCTCGGGCTCGCTACATCTGCGCGGCGGCGTAACGCTGCATTTGGAATCCGGCGCAAGGCTGGTGGGAACGACAAACCTCGCGGAATATGCGCAGCCGAAGCCCCCCGAGTTTATGCCGGAGGCGAAGTGGGGCAAATGGCACCGCGCATTGATTGTTGCGCAAGATGTTGATGATGCGGCGATCACAGGTGGCGGCATGATCGACGGCAACAGAGTCTTCGATCCGACGGGGGAAGAGCGGATGCGCGGACCGCACACGATCGCCTTCGTGAACTGCCGCCGATTCACTCTGCGCGATGTTACGATCGTGGATGCTGCCAACTACGCGGTGTTCTTTCAGGTGAGCGACGATGTGGAGATTCGTAATGTGAAATTCGTGGGCGGATGGGATGGAGTGCATTGGCGCGGCGCGCCGGAACGGTGGTGCCACAACGTGAAGATCATCGGCTGCCAATTCTTCACTGGCGACGATGCAATCGCCGGGCGTTATTGGGACAACACTGTGATTAAAGATTGCCTCGTGAACTCCTCCTGCAATGGCATTCGGCTGATTGGTCCGGCCACGCACCTAACGATCGCCGATAACCTCTTTCGCGGTCCTGGCGAGCAACCGCACCGCACCTCTGGGGAACGTCGGCGCACGAACATGCTCTCGGGCATCATTCTGCAGCCGGGCGCTTGGGACGCCACACGCGGGTTGCTGGATGATGTGTTCATCGCAAATAACACCATGCAGCACGTCGCGTCACCAGTCACGCTATGGACGAAGCGAGGTAACAGCGTCGGCCACGTCACCATTAGTGGTTTGAATGCGACGGGTGTTTATCGTTCGGCTCTCTCGGTCGAAAGCTGGGCCGATGAGCCGATCACGAATGTTGTCCTTCGTAATGTGCACGTTGAGTATACGGGCGGCGGGGAAGCCTCGCGCGCAACGCAGCCGGTGAAAGGCCCGGGTGTCGATGCGCGACCGCTTCCGGGATGGGGACTCTACACCAAGAACGTGCAATCGCTCACCCTCGAAGATGTCCGATTTAGTCTTGCGAAGGACGATATGCGCCCTGTGGTGTACGCGGACAGTGTGGACCGGCTCACGCTCGATAATTTCAGATACACCCGTGTCCCAGCAGTTGCGGAACCGATTGTTACGAATAACGTGGGTAAACTGTTGAACAGCGTCCGACCCTAACCTCGTGACGGCGCATGGAACTGGCCGAGTCGCCCCGCATTTTTCCAATCGAGAAGTAATTCCCGAAATCGTTGCAAGGGTGGGGCGTCTTCATCTTCGTGCCAAACCAGCACCAACGGCACCGATTGCACGGGCTTGAGCAGAACAAAGCGCAGCCCGGAAGCCCGCGGCACCACCGATTCGGTTACCACACCCAACCCCGCCCCGGCATCGACATACGTCATTACCGTTCCGATCAGGCTGGGCGTGTGCGCCAGGCGGGGCGCCAGGCCCGCGCGCCGGCAGCCCGCGATCACGGCGTCGTGCAGGCTCATGCCTTCGCGCCGCGCAAGCACAATCAACGGCTCACGGCCAAGCGCGCTCCAGGGCACGTCACGGCGTTTTGCCAGCGCATGCGCCGCGGGCACCACAATCCCCAGCCGTTCCTCGCGCAAGACCACGGTCCGCAACCCAAGCGCTTCGTGCGCAACGACCGGGCGGGTGATCGCTGCGGACAATCGTCCTTTGGCGACCATTTCCCAAACGCGTTCTGGCGTCCGTTCCTCAAGGTGAATCGCCACCCGAGGATAGCGTTTCCGATATTCCCTCAGCAAAGCGCCCAGGAATGGTTCGGTCGGCGGGCCGATATACCCCAACCGCAACTCACCTTCTTCGCCAGCCGCCGTACGGCGCGCCCGCCGGATGGTCTCCTCCCATTGCTGCAGCAACAACGCCGTCTCGCGCAAAAGGACGGTGCCCGCCGGCGTCAGGCGCACCCGATGGCGCGTTCGCTCCAGGACCATGACGCCGAGATCAGACTCGAGTTGCTTAATGGCGCGGCTCAATGCCGGTTGTGCGATCCGGAGCCGTCGCGCGGCGCGCGAGAAGCTCAAATCTTCCGCCACCGCCTGGAAGTAACGCAGGTGCCGTAATTCCATTCTCAACGTTTATATCATATCGGCATAACCGCCATAGCCATCTATTATTTCCGTTACAAGCCATTAATTGTCAGTATACGTATGAATGGGTATGGCCAAATTGATGATGTGCGCCCTGGTGATAGTGCCCCTCATGGGCTGCAAGAAGAACGACACCCTAGCGGGCAACAAGATTCGCGTTGGATACATTGGGATTACGTGCGAAGCGCCGATTTTCACGGCAGTCGAGAAGGGTTTTTTCAAGGAGGAGGGCCTGGATGTCAGTCTGGTGAAATGCGAATGGAAGAACTATAAGGACGTTCTCGCCCTTGGTGGCTACGACGTCACGCACCACCTGATCATGTATTTCCTTAAGCCCATCGAGCAAGGCCTTGATGTAAAAATGACCGGTGGCATACATCGCGGCTGCTTGCGTGTTCAAGCCGGCATTAACAGCGACATTCGCACGATCAAGGACCTTCGCGGCAAGCGTATTGGGGTTCCGGGCATGGGCACGCCGCCGTTTATTTTTGCGACGCGGGTGCTGGGCGCTAACGGCATTGACGCGCAGAAGGAAATCACCTGGCTGGTGTTTCCTGCCGGCGAATTGGGCCTGGCACTCGACAAAGGGGAAGTGGATGCAGTTGCTGATTCCGAGCCGATTGGCAGCATGCTGATCGCCGCCGGCAAAGTGCGGAACATTGCGGATCAAGCTGCAGACGAGCCTTACAAGAGCGAATACTGCTGCGCTGTGATCGTGAACGGCAAGTTTCTGGCTAAAAATCCAAAAGCGTCCGCTGCGGCGACGCGCGCATTACTGAAGGCAGCGAAATGGGTCGAGACCAACCCAGCGGCTGCCGCAAGGCTGTCGGTTGAGGGGGGATATCTGGCTTCAACGGTCGAACATAATGCGGTTGCCATTTCCCATTTGCGCTATGTGCCCAGCGTTTCGGGCGCTGAGAAGGCCGTGAGGCTCGCTTCGGCTGAAATGAAAATATCGTCGATGCTGAGTCCTTCGACAGACGTCGAGGCTCTGGCTAAAAAGGCGTTTGTCCATCTTGACGGGGTGAGCGACGACTGGCTCAATTCGCTAAAAGTTGAACAGGTGGCCGGTGGCAGGGTTCCGCCGACTTGGTACGTGCGCGAGTACGCGATGAATAATTTGGAAGACTTTTGCATGCCTTGCATTGTTCCGAGCCGCCATGAACACGTCCATTGATGTCGTGACCCGATCGGTGCAAAGGACGGTGGTAAAAGCGCGCCCGCGACATCGTTTTGCCTGGCGAGCGCCGCGCGCGTGGCTGGTCTTTCCGCTTGCCCTGGCGAGCGCCTTCGGAATTCACCTTTGGGCTTCAAAGAACCAGGCGGACGCAGAAACAAGCCTGTACGCTACGTTTCTGACTGGCCTCATGGCCGCTTACGTATTGGCGATGGTCGTCCAACTTGTCTGGCAACCGCTACGCCGTTGGCTGGGCCACATGTCTCCAATTTTGGCCGCCGCAGTCTTGTTGTTTGCCGTGTGGGAAGTCATCACCACGGGCTTTCATTGGCTGCCGATGCCGTACTTTCCGGGCCCGGCGGGCGTGCTTTTGAATCTGGTTGATGACCGCGTGCGACTTTTCGACAGCACGTTGCATTCGTTGCTGTTATTGCTTTCAGGTTACGCGCTGGGCGTAAGTGTCGCGCTCGTCACGGGCGTTTGCATCGGTTGGTTTGCACCCGCGCGTTATTGGGGGATGCCTCTTTTGAAAGTCGTTGGGCCCATACCGGCGACCGCGTGGATTCCTTTGGCAATGGTCCTGGCTCCAACGGCGCGTTTCTCCGCCATTTCGGTCATTGCACTGGCGGTGTGGTTTCCAGTGACTATGCTTACCGCGTCAGGAATTTCCAACACGCGCGCATCTTACCTCGACGTGGCGCGCACGCTCGGAGCGAGCGAAGCGTACCTGATTTTTCGCGTGGCGATTCCCGCGGCGATGCCCAACATCTTCATCGGTCTGTTCATGGGATTGGGCGCGTCGTTTCTGACGTTGATCGTGGCCGAAACCGTTGGCGTGAAATCGGGCCTCGGCTGGTATGTCGCCTGGGCGCAAGGCTGGGCGGAATACGGCAAAGTTTATGCCGCGCTGGTTATCATGGCCGCATTCTTTTCAACCATCATGACCTTGTTATTCAAAGTCCGCGATCGCGTGCTCGTCTGGCAGAAAGGAGTGATCAAATGGTAGCGGTCGGCACTGCCGAAGGTTCCTCGCTGCGTATCTCGGAGGTCAGCAAGGACTTTCCAAACCTCGACGATCCTGACGCCCGCACCCACGCTTTGGACGGGGTCAGCCTTTCGATCGACGCGGGCGAACTGGTGTCGCTTATCGGCCCAAGCGGCTGCGGGAAATCAACGCTGCTGCGCCTGCTGGCCGGTTTGGACCGACCCACCGCCGGAGAGTTGTGCGTGGGCGATCAACCCATTAATGGTACCAGCGCTGAGCGCGGTTTGGTTTTTCAGGATCCGAACCTGTTTCCGTGGCTCACGGTCCGTAAGAACGTTCAGGCCGGTTTGGTTGCGCGCGGTCTCTTGCAGCAAAAGCGCGCCGAAGTCGATGACTTCATTCGGCTCGTAGGGCTTGACTCGTTTGCCGGCGCGTATCCGCATCATCTTTCGGGCGGCATGGCGCAACGAGCCGCCCTGGCGCGCGCGTTAATCAATCATCCCAAAGTGTTGTTGCTCGACGAACCGCTCGGCGCCCTCGACGCCTTTACGCGCATGCGGATGCAGGATGAAGTGTTGCGGCTTTGGGAAGCGCGCGGGACTACGATGCTGCTCGTCACGCACGACATCGACGAAGCCATTTACATGAGCGACCGCATCGTTATCATGACCCCCCGGCCGGGACGCATTGAACGGATCATCGATGTATCGCTTCCGCGCCCGCGCCACCGCAACAGCGCGGAGTTCATGCGGCTAAGAAGCGATATCCTTGAATTTCTCCACTTCGCCGGTCGCGAAAAGAACGGCGCCGCCGTATAGCTCAGCACTCGAGCCAGTCCATCACTTCGAACGAGCGATCCAACCGCGCGGCACCCGTTTTACGCGGGACCGTCAGCATTTGGGTTTCCGTTGCGGTTTCTTCAATGAATTCGAAGACCGGTAATCCGCCGACCACTTGGTCGATTTCCACCGCGGTGCGACTGTCGATTAAGCGTGCCACAGACACCTCAAGCGGTGACAGGTTCCTGCGCCGATGCTTCTTCGCTTACCGGTATTGCGACTTCGAGCGCGGGCGAGAAGTCCACGTGGATAATCGCAGGCTCAGGCTGCGCCACTGGCGCCGCTTCACTCGCCACCGTGTTGAGCGGCTCATGAATGAATGCCGGATAATCCTGATTCATTTCCTCCGCCAGCGCTGCTGCCTCTTCCTGCGTGAACATTTTCTTGCCCTGTCCCCAGCGCGGTTCGGATTTCGATCGCCATGCAATTACAAAAGTCTTTTCCATAACGCCCACAGAATCGGACTTCTCGCTCTTTATGGAAATGGGCAACCTTTCCCGAAATAGGGCTCATCCACCGCCACAACCTTTTTGGAACCACCCCAAAACACGGGCGGGTATCTTACTACCGATGGGTGACAGTTGCGCGGCAAAACTCCTTGAGGAAACGAGTTTTCGGGTTTATCCCTGCTGGGCTGAGAATTTAATGTATGACGAGCAACGAGAGTAATGCGCCTGCTGAACCAGCCGCGGCGCCACAGGCAAGCGATTTTATACGGGACATCGTCGCCGAACACGTCGCGACAAAGAAATATCCGAAAATCGTCACGCGCTTTCCGCCTGAGCCCAACGGGTATTTGCACATCGGCCACGCGAAATCCATTTGTCTGAATTTTGGCATCGCCCGCCAGTTCAATGGCGCCTGCAACCTCCGCATGGACGACACGAACCCCACCCGCGAGGACATCGAATACGTCGAGTCCATCCAGGAGGACGTGCACTGGATCATCGATGGTTGGGCCGATCAGGTGCTCACGCCGACGGTCTTTTACGCGGCAGACTATTTCCAGCAGCTTTACGATCACGCCGTGCAGTTGATCAAGCTGGGTAAGGCGTACGTGGACGATTTGACCGCTGAGCAGCTGATCGAGTATCGCGGCGCGCCCGATCGGCCCGGGAAGGACAGTCCATTCCGGAGCCGCTCCGTGGAAGAGAACCTAGACTTGTTCGCCCGCATGCGCGCCGGCGAATTTCCGGATGGTTCACGCACCTTGCGAGCAAAGATCGACATGGCTTCGCCCAACATTCACATGCGCGATCCCGCGCTGTATCGCATCCGCCACGCCGAACATCATCGCTCGGGAAACAAATGGTGTATTTATCCGATGTACGATTACGCGCATTGCCTCAGTGATAGCATCGAAGGCATTTCGCATTCCATTTGCACGCTTGAGTTTGAAGTTCATCGGCCGCTCTACGATTGGATTCTGGAGCAACTTCCTGTGCCGCGGCCGCGCCCCCATCAGTACGAATTTGCGCGCCTTAACCTGAATTACACCGTGATGAGCAAACGGAAATTGCTCCAGCTCGTCGAAGAAAAACTCGTGAAGGGTTGGGACGATCCGCGCATGCCGACCATCGCGGGCCTGCGCCGTCGGGGGATCACCCCAGCGGCGATCCGCAACTTTTGCTACACGGTCGGCGTAACCAAATACAACGGGCTCACCGACGTTGCGTTGCTCGAACACTCGATTCGTGATGATTTGAACGCTCGCGCGTTGCGCCGCATGGCGGTCTTGCGTCCAATCAAAGTTGTGATCACAAACTATCCCGAAGGAAAAACAGAGGAGGTCGATGCGACGAACAATCCCGAGGATGAAAATGCGGGGACGCGCAAGGTTCCGTTTAGCCGGATCGTTTACATTGATCGCGACGACTTCATGGAGAATCCGCCGCCGAAATACTTTCGATTGCGTCCGGGCGGTGAGGTGCGGCTCAAATACGCCTACGTCATCAAATGCGATGAGGTGATTAATGACGCATCCGGGAACGTCACGGAATTGCGCTGCACCGCCGATCTCGGTTCAAAAACCGGCGGCCCGACCGCCGCCCGCAAAGTCAAAGGCACGATCCATTGGGTTAGCGCGTCGCACGCAATCGACGCCGAAGTGCGCCTTTATGACCGCCTCTTCACAGTCCCCGAACCCGACGCCGACGGCGGAGACTTCAAGCGCTTTCTGAACCCGAATTCGTTGGAGACCATCACCGCGAAATTGGAACCCAGCCTGCGCGAACCGAACCCGAAGGCGCGCTACCAGTTCGAACGCCTCGGCTATTTTGCCCTCGATA